>VFZW01000126.1 GCA_016871055.1 Acidobacteriota bacterium | reverse complement strand
AGACGTTGTCGCCACCGCCCTCAAACTCCGGGAGCTCGTCATCATCCCTCAACTGGCTTCCGGCTTCGCCACTTCATGATTTCCTGCCAAAAAATGTCAAAATCTTATTGGATAGATACTAATCAGCGAGGAAGGGAAGGTCTCGGTCTTGAAGGCCGGAGCGCAGTGGGAAGTATTGGCTGTCAACGATCTCGGCGAAGAGTGCCGTGCAACGCCCGCCATCAGCGGCGACCGCATCTTCATTCGCGCGCGCGGGAACTTGTACGCGTTCGCGGAACGCTAAATCGCGCCCGCTTTGATAAGCTGTTCGGCGTGTTTGAGCGCTTCCGGCGTGAGGCGTTGGCCGCTCAACATACGGCCGATTTCACGCGTCCGCTCCTCCGCCGACAACTCGCTGACCTCGGTGACCGTGCGGTCTTTCAGCACCTTTTTCTCGACGCGATAGTGATGGTCGGCGAAGCTGGCGATCTGCGCTTGATGCGTGACACACAACACCTGATAGCCGCGGCTTAGTTCCTTTAATCGTCGGCCGACCGCATCGGCCGCCTCACCGCCAATGCCGGCGTCGACCTCGTCGAACACCAATAAATGCCGGGTTCCGGCGGGGTGTTCGCGCTCGACGCACGTTTTCAACGCCAGCGCGATTCTCGAGACTTCCCCTCCACTCGCCACCTTCGACAATGCCCTCGGTTCCTCGCCGCGATTCGCGCTCACGCGGAATTCGATGGCGTCGAAACCGCTGGCGCTCCAGGGCGCGTCGCCGATGTCGACAACGAACGAAGTACCCGCCATCGCCAGGGCGCTCAACTCCTTTTCAACGCGCTTTTCGAGTTTGCGCGCGGCGTCCTTGCGAAGCCCACGCAACTGCCCCGCGGCGATCTCGAATTGCTTGCCGAGCTTAACGCGCCGCTCGGCGATCTCGGCGCGGCGCGCGCTGGCGGTTTCGACGGTTCGCATCTTTTCCCGTAGCTCGTCGAGGAAACGCAGGATGTCTTCAATCGATGCGCCGTACTTGCGCTTCAATTTTTCCATCGCCGCCAGGCGCGTTTCAACGGACTCCAGTTTTTCCGGGTCGGCCTCCAAATGGGCGAGATAGTCGCGCAACGTACGTCCCGCCTCCTCGAGCGCGATCACGGCGGGCTTAAGCATGTCCGCCAGTTCGCTCAACGACGAGTCGATCCGCACCAGCTCTTCGATCCGCCGCTGTGCCGTGCGCGCTTGCGCCAACGCGGAATCCGGGGCATCGTAGAGCGCGGTGAACGCGGCTTCGGCGTGGTCGGACAAGCGGCCGACATTCTGCAGCACGCGCCGTTGATTGTCCAGTTCGGCGTCTTCGCCGACCAGCGGTGCGACCGCTTCAATTTCTCTCCGCTGGAAAGTCCACAAATCGGCCAACCGCAGTTGCTCCTGCTCGCGCTGCGCAATCTCTTCGAGTTCACGATCGCACGCACGCCAGCCTTCGTAAATAGCCGTGATTTCGTCGCGCTTGGCTTTCGCGCCGGCGAAAATATCCAACATCTCGCGCTGGGCGACTGGGTCATGAAGTTGCTGCTGCTCGTTCTGTCCGTGGATGTCGCCGAGGTGCGGCGCTAGCGCTTTCAAAAGCGCCGCGGTCACCGGCCGGCTGGCCGCGAAGGCGCGCGATTTGCCGTTGGCCGCAATCTCCCGCTCAATCAGAATCTCACCGTCTTCGGTGTCGATGCCCGCTTCGGCCAGCACGGCGCGTGTGGCTGACGACGCTTCGAAAATCGCGCTCACCCGAGCCAGTTTTTCGCCGGTACGAATCATCTCGGTGGAGGCGCGGCCGCCGAAGAGCAGGCCGAGCGAATCGACGAGAATCGACTTGCCGCTACCGGTTTCACCGGTTAGCAAATTGAGGCCCGCGTGAAAACGCAGCCGCTGCCGTTCGACGACGGCGAAGTTTTCGACGTGAAGTTCAACGAGCATCGTGAGTCATTTGGTAGAAGCCGAAGCCGAGGACAATAAAAATTGCAGCGACAAAACAAAGCATCCAGGGGCCGAGACTTTGGCCGCGCGCCATGCCCCAAACGATCCACGCGATCATCGCCATCGTAACCAGCTTCAACACACGCAGCATATCGATCGAAATATGGAGCTTTCGCTCCGTTCGCTCGCCCGGAACGTTGATTAGATGTGGATAACGTGGGGCGAACGTAAGCGCGGCGAACAAGCTCACGCAGGCCCCGGCAACAAATAACAGCGTCCCTTTGCCGCCCCATCCATCAGGCACGCCGCGCAGGTTGAAATGGGTCGGGATCTCCGCCGGGATAGAAGTCCAATATACGGCGACGACCGCCACGGCGGCGACCATCAACAGCGCGCTCAACGCGTCAATCGTTATAGAGAGTCCGCGGGACATGCAACTAAAATTGTAGCCGCAGCGAGGCCTGTGTTTGCCGCGGCGGCTTGGCCGACAGCACCCGGCCGAAGGTCGACGGCTCATCGACGAACCGCTCCGGCAGATCGAGGTTCGTGCGATTGAACAGGTTGAACGACTCGATCGAAAACGTCAAGCGGAAGCGCTCAATCGGAATGACCTTGGCAATCGACGCATCGACGGTCGCCAGCGCGGGACCCGTAAGAATATTGCGGCCCGCGTTGCCGAACGAGTAGCGGGCGGGAATCGAAAACGCCTCGGTGCGGAACCAGCGGTTCGCGCTCCGATTGTCGATCGTCGCCGCGCCGTTGACGTTCGGCCGGTCATAGCCGAACGTGCCGCCCGTGTTGCCGGTGTTCGAATTGTCGAAGCGGAGATAGGGCGAGAACGGCTGGCCCGACTGCAGCGCGAAGAGCGACCGCACTTCGACGCCGCGCGGCAGTTGCCACATCGCCGTGCCCGTCGCGCGCTGACGCATGTCGAAGCTGGAGAGAGCGCGCTCGGCGCGGCAGTCTCGGCTGTTCTGCGGGAAATTCTTGTCCGGACCGCTGGTTAGAAACGAAGACGTATCGTCGATCGACTTGCCGTAGGTATAGGACGCGAGCAGCGAAACTCCCCGCGTCATGCGTCGGTTCAGATTGATTTGCAGCGAATGGAAGTTCGAGTTCGCGCCGTTCTCAATAAAAAAGATGCCCCCGAAGCGCGGCTGCGGCCGGTTGGCCTGCGCATTGCCGGGCGCCGGCAGCGGTTGATTCAGATCGCGCGCGCGCGCCAGCAACGTGCCCTTCGTGCCAATGTAGCCGAGCGACAGCGTCGTCGAACGGTCCAGCAGGCGTTCGACATTGAAACTCCAGTGCTGCAGGTAGGCCGTCCGTGTACCGGGATTGACCGTGTTGAGAGCAGCGGGCGGCACGATGCCGCCATTTGATGGAAACGGATTGGTGAGCGATGGGAACACCGTCGCCGTCGGAAACCACACGCGGATGTTGAAGAACGGCGGGTTGAAGTACTGCGAGGAGTTGACGACGAACATACCGGCGTCGAAGAAGACGCCGTAGCCCGCGCGAATCGTCGTTGCCGAGTTCATCTGCCACGCCGCGCCGAGCCTCGGCGCGAAGTTGTTGCGGTCCGCTTTGGTAACGCCGCGAGCGATGCCGTTGGTCCCCACGCGCGCGAGTAGGCCGGTCGCCGGATCGAACGCCGACATGCGGTCGAAGCGGTCGGTAGGCGGAGAAAAGTACTCATGCCGCAGCCCGAGATTAAGCGTCAATCGCCGCGCCACGCGCCAATCGTTTTGAAAGAAAAGCCCGCTGAAGTAGCTTCGCAGTGTCTGCTGGTTGTCGAACTGCGACTGAATCGCCGTCTGCGGGAAGCCGAGTAGAAGATCGCCCAGACCGGCGCCGGTAAGAGCGCCGCCGAAGGTGAGTTGACCGCGCGAGAAGTAATCGAGAAAACCGTTGGCCTCCTGCCGGCGCGCATCGGCGCCGACCTTCAGGAGATGCTTGCCGCGCTGTATTTGCAAGGTTTCGGTGAGTTGATACGTGTTGCCGGTGCGGCCCAGCGGCAGCGGCGTCGCGTCGCCGATCGATGAAAAGCCTTGTACGTTGATCAGCGGATAACCGAAATCGCGCGGCCGCACGTTGAGCCATGACACACCCCACTCGCGGCCAACATCGCGCAGGTGGTTCTGCGGACGGACATTGCGCAAGCCGCGCGTGAATCCGGCGCGGAGTGAATGCAGCGCGGTGGGCGTGAACGCTCGGGTGTGATGAATCATCGCGCTGTGGCCGCGGTTGTCGACGAAGTTGCCGAAGCCGGGAATCGACTGCGCCTCTTCTGCGTAGGGCTCGAATAGATCCTGCGTTGAGAAGCTGTATCGCACGTTGATCTCATCGCGACGCCCGAGTTTTGTGTCGCCGCGCGCGCTGACTTGCGGAGCGTTGTCGGTCAGTACGGGTTGCGCCTGGGATGTGAATGGAAAAAGCGCGAGTACGCGCGACGAGAGCGAATGGATGCGGCTGGCCGGGATCACGTTGCCAGGAAACGGACGCTGCGCGAACGGGTCGATAATCGTGCGGCCGAGACTCGTCAGATCGCCCGACCGCTGGGCTTGAGTGGGCACGACGCCGAGTCGCGGAAAACCGCGGCGTTCGACGAGACCAGCGGAGTTGGCGTAAAAAAACGCACGGTCGCGGCGGATCGGCCCGCCGGCCGCGCCGCCAAACTGATTGCGTTGATAGCGCGCTTTCGTATCGCCTTCGAAGAGATTTCGCGAATCGAGTTGACGGTTGCGGAAGTATTCGTAGATCTCGCCGTGCAGTTCATTTGTGCCCGCGCGCGTGATGACATTGACCTGCCCGCCCGCCGAGCGCCCGAATTCCGCGCCGTAGGAGTTCGTCTCCACGCGAAATTCCTGAATCGTTTCGACCGGAGGCTGCGAGATGAACCGGTTGTTATAAGGATCGTTGTTGTCGACGCCGTCGAGCAGGAACTGATTGAACTCTTCGCGCGCGCCGACTGCATGCATCGCGAACGCGCCGCGGTTAGACAGCTCGGAATCCTGCGCCGGCGGGGCGACGCCGGGCGCAAGCAGCGCGAGCTGTAGAAAATCTCGCCGGTTCAACGGGAGCGACCGGATGCGCTCGGCGTCAAGTGTGAGGCCGGTGGGCGCGGCGGCGGAAACAGCCGCGACTTCCGTCACCGTCCGCGTCCCAGCGACCGCGAGCGTCACATCTTCCGCGCGCGACTCGTTCGGCGCAATGCGCACGCCCTCGCGAACTAGCGCCGCGAAGTTGGTGGCTTCGACGGTCAGCCGGTACGTCGATGCCGCCAGTTGCAAGAACCGGTACGAGCCGTCGGACGCCGTGCGAGTCACGCGTTTCATTCCTCGCGTCTCTTCCTGGACGACCACCGTCGCCAGCGGCAGCGCCGCGCCGGACGGATCGGTGACGTGGCCGCCAAGCGTTCCGGTTGTGACCTGCGCCGAGACCACACCTACGGCCAGGAAGAATACGAGGGCGTACTTCACTCTCTTAGTTTACGATCCACCATGAAAATTTCCCTGAGAGGAATATTTCTCTCCGCGCACTCTGTATATAGACACCTCCGGCGAGCCACGGAGACTGAACAAGGGCGCGGGATTGAGACACCTCGCGCCCTCGTACCTTCCATGCCGGAATTCACCATCGATCGCCAGCCCGCTTGGAACGAGCCCATGCTTGTGCCCGCCGTGGGTGTGGTGTGCGGTGTGATGGTGGCGCGTGTTGCCCCATTCTCGATTAGCGAGGCGGCGCTCTTGCTGTTGTTCTTTGGTTCGTTCGCGCTCCCGCGCGGCGCCAAGTGGCGTCGAACGAGCTGTCTAGGATTCGCCGCCGCGGCGCTCGGGATCGCGGCGGTCCGATACCACGCGGCGGAGCCCCGCCCGGTCATCGATGCCACCGCTCAGGAGACGGTCATTGTGTCCGGTTGCATCGTCGAACCGCCCGTCTTCTCGGAAAATCGCGAGCAGTTCACGATGGAGCTGGAGCCGGGAGCGCGCGCGCGTGTGAACGTCAATCTGCGCGAAGGCCAGCCGCCGCCACCGCTGCGCTACGGACAGCGCGTCGAGTTCGAGGGGCGAATCCGCGCCCCCCACAACTACGGCAATCCGGGCGCGTTCGATATCGAGGGCTACCTCGCTCGCCGCGAAATCTTCTGGAATGTCTCGACCCGCACCGGCGCCGATATTACCGTCCAGTCCGGCGAGTGCGGCAACCGCTTCGACGCCGCGCTTTTCTCGCTGCGGGCGCTAACGCTTGATCGCCTCGCGGCGCTCTACGCGGGAGACGAATACAAGACGATCATGATGCAGGCTGTGCTCACCGGCGAGAACACCCGTCTGGAAAGAGCATGGATCGATCACTACAAACGCACCGGCACCTATCACGCCCTGGTCATCAGCGGTATTCACCTAACGGTGCTCGCGGGTAACCTGCTGTGGTTGTTCCGTAGGTCGACGGGCCGGAACGGCCTCTCGCTAATCCTGGCGCTGCTGGCCGCATGGACCTTCGCTCTCTCCGCCGGAATGATGGCTCCGGTCGCGCGCGCGGCCGGAGGCTTTACGATTTTTCTGATCGCGCAATGGTGGTTTCGGGCGACACACATTCTGAACACACTCTCGGTCGTCGTGATCGTATTTCTGCTCGTCGATCCGGGCCAGCTCTTCGAAGGCAGTTTTCAGTTGAGCGTGCTGAGCGTTCTCGCAATCGGCGCTTTGGCGGCGCCGTTGTTCGAAGCAATCACACAGCCTATTGTTGGCGGCTTCCGTAACGCCGGCGACGCACTCCGGGACATCGACGTGCCGTTCTCCGTCGCCAGGAAACGCGTCGAGGCGCGCCTTCTGGCCGAAACGATTTCACTTTGGACCCGCATCCCGGAATCGGTCTGCCAGAAGATGTTGGAGTTCACCGTTCGCGCGGGCCTCTCCGGCTACGAGACCTTTATGCTCTCGGCGATCGTCCAGGTCGCTCTCGCGCTTCCGATGGCGCTGTACTTTCATCGCGCGTCGCTCAGCGGATTGGCGGCCAACGTCGTGATTGTGCCATTGATGAACGGTGTCGTGTTGGTCGGATTCGCCGCCGTCGTGACCGGCATCCCGCTGCTTGCGAGCGCGGCTGGAGCGATGCTCAGCGCATCGCGCTACGCAGCCGAATTCTTCGCGGCGATCGAACCGGACTGGCGAATCCCCGATCCGCCGGTCTGGCTGGCGATCGCCTTTACCGCGGCGCTGGTCATACTCGCGCTACTCGCTCGGCGCGCCGGTGCGCTGCGCTGGGCCGCGCTTACGCTCGTAATCGGCCTGTTCGCGCTGCTGGTCGCGCATCCCTTCGCACCTGTGGTCGACCGCGGCTTTCTGGAAGTTACGACAATCGATGTGGGTCAAGGCGATAGCGTGTTGATCGTTACGCCGGAAGGCAAGACGGTCTTAGTCGATGGCGGCGGTGTGCCCCAATTCAAGGGGCGGCCAAAGCCGCGGCTCGACCTGGGTGAAGACGTTGTGTCGGCGTACCTGTGGACGCGGTCTTTTCAGAAGCTGGACGTGCTAGCGCTCACGCACGCGCATGAGGATCATGCGGGCGGACTCGTTTCGCTGATAGCGAATTTCCGGCCAAGCGAATTGTGGGTTGGCGCGATGGGGGATAGCGAAGTGTGCGGCGCGTGCGTGCGGCGGCGGAGTGCTACGGCGTGCGAGTCGTCGCGCGAACCGGCGGCGAAGAACTCACAATCGGCGGCGCGCAAATCCGCGTGATTGCGCCGTTCGGCGACTACACGCCAACCGATGTTCCTCGCAACAACGACTCGCTGGTGATGACGGTGTCCTTCGGTGAGCGTTCGTTCCTGCTCACCGGCGACGCCGAGAAAGAAATCGAATACCGTATCGTCGGTGAGGGTAAACTACCGGGCCACGTCGATGTCCTAAAACTGGGACATCACGGCAGCCGGACGTCGTCGACAGCGGATTTGCTCGACGCGGCGCGTCCGTCGTTCGCGATCGTCTCGGCGGGGTTCGAGAACCTGTACCGCCACCCTCATCCGGATGTACTGAAACGGCTCGAACAGCGCGGCGTGCGGGTGTTCCGCACCGACAACGGCGGCCTGATCCAATTCGTCACCGATGGCCGGCGCCTAGAAAAGCGCGCCTATAACCGGCAACTCGCGGCGATGCAGTAACAGCACGGCTGCGCAGGCGAGAACAACGATGACTGCAAGCTCTGATCGTCGACGGCTGGAATCGTAATGCCCAGCGTCGCAATATGGCTCACGATCGCGCCGCTGATGATGCCGAGCGACAGCGCCGCTCCGATTGCGGCCGTGCGCGGCCAACACAGAAACGCGCCCGGCAGCGCCAGCAGTCGAAATCCGAGCGAAGCGCCACGCGCCGCGCTGTCGTAACGCGGCATCAGTGCGAAGACGAACGCGATCGCGAAACACAATCCGATTCCAAACGAGGCGGCAAGCAGCAGCGCGATCGTCTCCGCGGTCATGCGTTATTCTCCCGACGCCCAAGCGACGCGGAACTCCGGGAACAGCGTCAATCCGCCGCAAGCGAAGATCGTCTGGCCGGTAATGTAGGACGCTTCGTCGGAGGCGAGAAACGCAAATACGGACGCGATCTCATCAGAGCCTCCCGCGCGGCCCATCGGAATATGGCTCTCCACTTCGCCGCGGGCCTTGTCGTTGTTGATCCACGCCAGATTGATCGGCGTCACGATCGCGCCCGGCCCGACGGCGTTCACACGAATCCCGCGATCGGCGTATTCAAGCGCCAACGACCGCGTCATGTTTTCCATGCCGCCTTTTGTGATCGAGTAGCTGACGTATTTCGGTTTCGGAATCACTTCATGCACCGACGAGTTGTTGAGCACGACGCCACCCTTGCCCTGTTTCAGGAACACGCGAATCGCTTCGCGCGCACACAGGAAGGGGCCGCGCAGATTGACCCCGAGTATGCGGTCGAAGTCCATCATCTCGACTTCGTGCGACGGGCAAGGCTTCTGAATGCCCGCGTTGTTGACGAGCACATCGAGCCCGCCCAACTTCGCCGTCACATCGGCGAACATCGCTTTCACTTGCGACTCATCGGAAACATCGGCCTGCACCGTGAACCCTTGGCCCGCGGGCATTTCGGCGACGGTCGCATCCGCGCCGTCCTTCCCTCGAAAATAGTTGACGGCGACGTTTGCGCCTTCCTTCGCGAAGCGGATCGCGATGGCCTGCCCGATGCCGGAACTGGCGCCGGTGACGAGGACGTTTTTGCCTTTCAGGCGTTCCATGATCTTGATATCCTTTGCAGTGTGAAGATGACGCGACTTGGCGTGGTTATTCCCAGTGTGATTTGTTTTTGCCTGGCCGCACAGGAGCATCCCGCGCCACCCGCCGATTTCTGCTGGGTGAACGACCTGCCAAAGAATGCGCACCCGCGCGTCAAACACGCGACGTACTTCTCGAAGATTCACAACACCGCGATTGGCTACGCAATTTATCTGCCTCCCGGCTACGAGACTTCGACGACGCGTTATCCGGTCATCTACTACTTGCACGGCGGCCGTCCGGGCGGCGAAAACAAGAGCGTGGGAATGGCCGCGCACTTCGACAAATTCATCGCCCCGGGCGAAGCCAGGCCAATGATCTACGTCTTCTCAAACGGCGGCGCCGTGAGTCACTACGATTACCCCGCCTACAAATCGTTCGGTCAAAAGACGTTGCTTGAAGAGCTGATTCCGCATATCGATAAGACCTACCGAACGATCGCAGACTGGCGGGCGCGCGGCATTGAAGGATTCTCGCAAGGCGGCCGCGGTTCGGCGCGTATCGCTTTCGATCATCCGGAGTTCTTCTGCTCCGCGGCGCCCTTCGGCGGCGGGCATCAATACGAGCGCCACGCCTATGAACACAACGGCCAGGAAGGGCCGCCCTCCGGTTATCTCTTTGCAAAAGGCTTTAATACTTATGACCTTGCCGCCCGCAAGGGCCGTAAGCCAAAGCTGATGATCGCGGTCGGAACGCTCGATCAAAACTACGAGCCGAATCTGCATTGGATGAAACACCTTGATGCGCTCGGCATCAAGTACGAGAAGATCGTAGTGCCCGGCGTGAAACACGATACGGGTGGCGTTTACAACGTCGTCGGTGCGCGCAGCATGCAGTTCCACGTGGCCTGTTTTGAGGCGGAAGGCCGCTGAAGCGTGTCAAACTAGTAGTTTGGGGCCTTCCCCAGGCCCTCCCCCCCGCCCACCGACAAACACGCGATGAAATCCTGCGATACTCTTTCTCTCTCCTTTGGCCTGCAGTGCGACGATCTGTACTCGAATGAAGGTTTGACCAAGGTCGATGTTGCTTTTCGAAATGCTCTCGATGCCGATCTGCTCGCTCGCCTACAGGCGGCGCGCATTGATCCCTCCTCGCTTGACCGCAAAGCCGCTTCCGAGTTAATTCTGGCCCTCGCGCCGCATCTCGAGAACTTCCTCGGCGAACTGTTCCAGATCCAGAACGATGTTAAGGAACTGCGCCACGCGCACGACGAACTCTCGCCGCTTTACACCGTCAAGCGCAACTTCGTCCAACGCAAGGCATTGACCTCGATCAAGGAAACCGACGCGCAGCATTTTCACGGCAAGCAGTTGCAGGCCGATCTCGAAACGTTCATGGGGGAGCGCCTCACGGAACTAGCGTACGCGCGCCACGTCTCCCGTTGGCTCGACGACGCGGAAGCCCACGCGCTCCATCTCGATTCCGCCGCCAAATACGCCGCTTGGGCGTACTTTTCCAAGCCCGGCAAGGCAAAACACAAGTCCGGCGTATTGTTCAAACGCCCTCACAAACTCGACTTCAATCACCTTGTCCCCGTCCACACGCTCACACAGAACAACGCCGACCGCTTTGTCTTCCCCGAGCACGAATGGCGCAACCGCGAAGGATTCGCGCTGACCGATCCCGGCACCGATCTAACCGGCGCGCTCGACGAAGCGAACTATTGCATTCATTGCCACAACCAGGGCAAAGACTCTTGCTCCACCGGCCTTCGGGAAAAGACGGGCGAGTTCAAGAAGTCCACTTTTGGCGTCACGCTGAACGGCTGTCCGCTAGAAGAAAAGATCAGCGAGTTCCATTCGGCGATGGTCAAGGGCATGACGCTCAGCGCGCTCGGAATCATCACCATCGACAACCCGATGTGCGCCGGCACTGGCCACCGTATTTGCAACGACTGCATGAAGTCCTGCGTGTTCCAAAAGCAGGAGCCCGTCAACATTCCGCAAGCGGAAACGCGCGTTCTGAAAGACGTGCTGAATCTGCCGTGGGGCTTCGAAATCTACTCGCTGTTGACCCGCTGGAATCCGCTGAACTTCGCGCGGCCGCTGCCGAAGGCTAACTCGGGCTACAAGGTGCTCGTCGTGGGTCTTGGCCCCGCAGGCTACTCGCTGTCGCATCACTTGATGAACGACGGGCACGCCGTCTGCGCGGTCGATGGACTGAAGATCGAGCCGCTTCCGGAGCACTTCTCCGGCGTCAATCCACACGGCGATTTCGTTGGCTTCCGCCCGATCCGCGATATTCACGAAATCTACGAATCGCTCGATGCCCGCGTGATGGCGGGTTTCGGCGGCGTCGCCGAATACGGCATCACTGTCCGCTGGGATAAGAACTTCCTCAAGATTATCCGCCTGTTGCTCGAACGCCGCCGCCAGTTCGCCATGTTTGGCGGCGTCCGTTTCGGCGGCGCGCTCACTGTCGATAACGCATTCGAACTCGGTTTCGATCACGTCGCTCTCTGCGCCGGCGCCGGCCGGCCCACTGTCATCCCGATGAAGAACGGTTTGGTACGCGGCGTGCGGCAAGCTTCCGATTTCCTGATGGCGTTGCAGTTGACCGGCGCGGCGCGCCACAACTCGATCGCCAATCTGCAATTGCGTTTGCCCGTGGTTGTTATCGGCGGGGGACTGACCGCGATCGACACCGCGACCGAGTCGCTCGCCTATTATCCCGTGCAGGTAAAGAAGTTCCTCGACCGCTACGAAGAACTCTGCGCGTCGCGCGGCGAAGCAGCCGTGCGCTTGGTGTGGAACGAGGAAGAGCGCGAGATCGCCGATGAGTTTATTGCGCATGCGAAAGCGATTCGCGAAGAAGACGACAAAGCCGCCGACGAAGGCCGCAACCCGATCTACCTAAAGTTACTGCAAGGCTGGGGCGGCGTGACCCTCGCTTACCGCCGCCGCATGATCGATTCGCCGTCCTACACGCTGAATCACGAAGAAGTGGCTAAAGCCCTCGAAGAAGGAATCCACTTCGCGGAGTGCTTGTCGCCCGAAGAGGTCCACATTGACCGCTTCGGCCACGCCGAAGCCATCGTCATGGGCAAGCTGGCCTGGGATGCGGAGAAACAGAAGCTTGTCTCTAACGGCGAGTCGGCCACGCTCCCGGCAAGATCGATTCTGGTCGCGGCGGGCACGCAGCCGAATACGGTGCTCGAACGCGAGGACGCGACGAATTTCGTGCTCGATGGCAAGTACTTCCAGGCGCTCGACGAATCCGGCTTGCCCGTGAAACCGGAGCGAGTTGCCAAGCCGAACGAGGTGCGTGTGTTGACATCGCTGCGCCCCGACGGCAAGGCGATCAGTTTCTTCGGCGACCTGCATCCTTCCTTCAGCGGAAACGTCGTCAAAGCGATGGGCAGCGCTAAGCAAGGGTATCCGGTCATCAGCCGTATCCTCGCCGATCGCCGTAAACCGGAAGGCGTCGACGGCGCCGCGCTCATCGCCCAGATGAACAACGATCTGCGCGCAACCGTCGCCGATGTTATCCGCCTCACGCCGACGATCATCGAAGTCATCGTCAAGGCGCCGCTGGCCGCGCGCGCATTCAACCCCGGCCAGTTCTACCGCCTGCAGAACTTCGAAACGCTCGCGCCGCGCACGGCCGACACTGTGCTCGGCATGGAAGGCCTAGCGTTGACAGGCGCGTCGGTGGACCGTGAAGCCGGAACGCTTTCGACGATTGTGCTCGAAATGGGCGGCTCGTCCGATCTCTGCTCGCTGCTTACGAAGGGCGAGCCCGTTGTCCTGATGGGTCCGACCGGCACGCCGACTGAAACACCCGCGCAAGAGACCGCTCTGCTGGTCGGCGGCGGACTCGGCAACGCCGTGCTCTTCTCGATCGGCCAGGCCCTGCGCGCCAACGGCAGCAAGGTGATCTACTTCGCCGGCTACAAGAAGTTGATCGACCGTTACAAAGTCGAAGACATCGAACGTGCGGCCGACGTTATTGTTTGGTGCTCGGACGAAGCGCCGGGCTTCACTCCCAGCCGCCCGCAGGACATGAAGTTCGTCGGCAACATCGTCGAAGCGATGACCGCCTACGGCAAAGGAGAACTCACGGGTACGATTTCATTGCATGATGTCGACCGCGTGATCGCGATTGGTTCGGACGGCATGATGGCCGCCGTCGCCCGCGCGCGGCATGGCGTGCTCGCGCCGTATCTGACGAAGAAACATCATGGCATCGGGTCGATCAACTCGCCCATGCAGTGTATGATGAAAGAGATCTGCGCCCAGTGTTTGCAGGTGCATCGCGATCCCGAAACGCAGAAGGAGACTGTCGTCTTTTCTTGCTACAACCAGGATCAGCCGCTCGATCACGTCGATTGGACGAACCTGCGCCAGCGCCTGCAGCAGAACTCAACGCAGGAGAAACTGACGAAGCTCTGGATCGACCGCTGCTTGCAGATGATTGGCGCCCGCGAAACGGTAGCCGTTTAAGCGGACGCGCCTTCGGGAACGCCGATCCGCGTTTCCGCTTCGCCTGTCCAATAACAAAGCAGCGCCGCCGGAATGCAGGTGATCTGCGCCGTGGTCCTATCGGTGGTCACCGGGCCGAAGTCGGAGAGGTGGCGCGTTACGACATAGGCGCGCTCGACCCGCTTCTGCTCGCAAAGGTCGATCAACCCTTTTAGTTCGCGCGGCTTTGTCGGTTCGCTGCGATACTTCACTTCGAACGGGACCAACTCCGTACCGAGATCGGCGACGATATCGACCTCGTGATCCTGCCTGCCACGCCAATAACTAAACCGAACCTGGCGCGCGTAGAACCGCGTCACCAGGTGTTTGAACACCGCCGTCTCAACGGCCAGCCCAAGTTCGGCGGGGTTATCGATCACGTCCCGTCCGCGCAACATCACCGCCGGCGCGATACCCGGATCGGCGACATACACTTTGGAGCGGCCGCGCAAGACTTCTTTCCCGTAGCCGTGGGGCAGCAGGCGATAGATCAGATGCGTTGCCTCGAGCAGGTCGATGAAGTTCTGCGCCGTCGGACGTTTCACTTCCAGGTTGCTGCATAGCGCGGGCATGTCGAGCAGTCCGCCGCCATGCAAACACAGGTATAGAAACGTGTGTTCGAGTTCAAGGATTCGCCGCACGCCGAACAGCGCCGTCATGTCGCGTTTCAGAACTTTATCGACGATGTCCTCGCGCAACAGCCGTTGCGCTTGCGTGACGTTTTCGATAATCGCCGTTTGCGGGAAGCCGCCGCGAACCAGGTACTCGTGAAAATGCGCGATGTAGGGCTTGGCCAATTCGGCGATATCGAGCAGAGCGTGCGGTGATCGCTCGCGGATCTCGTGCAGTCCGCCTATCGGCGGCAACTCCGGCACTCGCGCGTTGGTGATCTTCAAGTATTCGTAGAAGGAGAGCGTCGTCAGCCGGATCGTGTGCCAACGCCCGACGCCGGACTCTGGATCGGATTCGAGCAGCGGAACCGCGGACCCGGTGAAGATGATCCGGCGATCGCGGAAGAAGTCGACCTGATGCTTAATCCATGTGCCCCATTCGCGGATGAACTGTGCCTCGTCGACGAGAATGTACTCCGGGCCTTCCGCTCGCGGCGTTCGTTGCCGCCACGCATCCAGCACCGCGTCAATCCCGGCCAGTTTTAAAATCGGATGGTCAAAAGTGACGTACAGAATGTTCGCCGCCGGTACTTTTCGATCCAGCAAGAACCGCACCGCCTGGAGCAAGAGCGTGGTCTTCCCGATCTGTCGCGCCCCGGAAATCAACACCGCGAGTCGTGTCGGCGGCGCAGCCAGCCAGATCGAGAGTTCACCAAACGCCGATCTCCGCCAGCGGGGCAGTTCGAAGAATTCCTCGCCACGCCACCAGGGGTTGAACTGACTCAGAACGACGTAGAGTTTGTCGGAATCGATGTCCACGAAAGCAGTTTAGCACAAAAAGTGTAGTTTAGTAACAGTATACTGATATAAAACAACTGTCTTAGTGCGGGTTTCGCTATTGCACAAGCACTACACGCAAAAACGCCCGTCCAGTCCCACAACCGGACACTCCACGCGCGAAACATCAGCCATTACCCTTTTGTTTCCAAAAAGATGGACAATGGTTCACGACGTGCACCTATTTCATTTTTACCCCCAGTGACCAAATCCAACCGCCAGCACCGCATCCTCATCGCCGACGACCAGCCGGACGTTCTCGAAGCGCTTCGCCTTCTGCTGAAAGGCGAGGGTTACCAGACCGAGGCTGTCAGTTCACCTAACCCGGCATAGCCGGAACCAAAGAGGGAAATCGGATACGATGCCGGGATGGGCGTTGAATCACTGACCGAGCGGTACGGATCGCAGATCGCGGGGGTGTTGGGT
>VFZW01000125.1 GCA_016871055.1 Acidobacteriota bacterium | reverse complement strand
GGATCGGTGCCGTTCGTGAACGGGTTAGCCGTGCCAGTCGCTGTATACGTGTATGTGGTTGCGGCTTGCGCGAGGGCAGCCGCGAAGAGAAAGGTTATTATCGCCTTCATACCCATTGATGCGCACCACTTCCAAAACCGGGGTCACGATTTTTTGCTACGCTACATCACCATGAGATCCGCACTCCTGCTCGCCTCCTGCGCCATCGCCTTTGCCGCCGAATGGAAGGCCGGAATCGGCCGCGTCGAAATCACTCCCGACAAGCCGATCTTCCTCTCCGGCTACGCATCGCGCAAAAAACCCTCCGAAGGCGTACGCCAGAAATTGTGGGCCAAAGCCGTCGCGCTGCAAGACAAATCCGGCAACCGCGTTGTCATCGTTGGAACCGATCTCATCGGACTCTCGCGGCCCATCTCGGAGCGTATCGGCGCCGAAGCCGCCAAGAAGTACGGACTCAAACGCTCGCAACTGATGCTCAACTCCTCGCACACGCACAGCGGGCCGGCCGTGCGCGACAACCTCGACACCATGTTCGATCTCACGGCCGAGCAACGCCAGATCATCGTCGCTTACAGCAACAATCTCGTCGATAAACTCGTCGCCGTCATCGGCGCCGCGCTCGGTGATCTGCAACCCGCCGGCATCGCCATCGGGCATGGCACAGGGACCTTCGCCATCAACCGCCGCCAGTTCACACCGAAAGGCGTGTCGATCGGACACAACCCGAAAGGCCCCGTCGATCACGACGTTCCCGTCTTCCGCATTACCTCGGCCGACGGCAAACTGCGCGGCGTAATTTTCGGCTACGCCTGCCACAACACCACGCTCGGCGGCGATCTCTTTCTCCTCAACGGCGACTACGCCGGCTACGCCCAGCAATACTTCGAGGAGGCCAATCCCGGCGCCACCGCCCTGTTCCTCTTACTGTGCGGCGGCGATGCCAACCCCAGCCCGCGCGGCAAATACGAACACGCCGAAGCCCACGGCCGCGGCCTTTCCGACGAACTCGGCCGCGTCTTGAAAGGAACGATGAAACCGGTCACAGGCAAGATCCGTTCGGCGTGGCAAACCGTCGATCTCGCCTTCGCGCCGCACACGCGCGACCAATTCGAGAAGGAACTGAAAGACCCCAGTTGGTACAAGCAGCGCCGCGCCGAAGCGATGCTCCGCGCCTACGACGCCCGTAAGCCGGTGACGACGATCGCCTATCCCGTGCAGGCCCTGCGCTTCGGCAAAGCGGCCACGATTGTCGCGCTGGGCGGCGAGGTCGTCGTCGACTACGACCTCCGCATCAAAAAAGAGTTCGCCGGCGAAGACACAATCGTCGCCGGCTATTCGAACGACGTAATGGGTTACATCGCGTCGAAGCGTGTATTGCAGGAAGGCGGCTACGAAGCCGTCGACAGCCACATCTACTACGGCAACCCGGGCCCGTTCACCGAGGAGGTGGAAGAAGCGATCATGTCCACGGTGAAACGGGTCCTGAAACAGGTTGGGCGGTCGAACTAGCTAGTTGCGGAACGACTCTGGAAGCGTCGCGGGATCGACGAGCGTTTCCCGCGCCACGCGCAACAATTGCAGCGCGTTCTGCAGCGACACCTCCATCGCCGCCACGCTCGTCGCATTCCGTCCGCCATCAATCACGCCCCGCGCCGCCATCAAGCGTCCGCGCGCGATCAACACCGCAAAGTCCGGACGCCGCTCCAGCGCTCCCGCCGACAGCACTTGAATCGCGTCGTTCAACTCTTCGCGTCCGAGGGTCACAAGTTCGCGAGCGTCCTCGATCGAACCCGCGCGCCGCGCCCGCTCCAGGGCCGAGATCGTCGAGCGCACATTCTCGAGCGCGTTCAACACCCGCAAGAATGCGGAGATCGCCTGCACTTCCGGATCGTTCGGATCGTCGCTGATCTTCACCGGCACCGGCCCGGCCACCGGATCGCCAATGCTCGTCGGATCCGCATACGCCTTCGTGCCGTAAAACGCCACCGCTTCTTCCAGCGTCGCGACCGCGTGATTGTGGAAGAATGGCGCCGTATCGGCCGACTCCACCAGCGAGTTTGAATTGAACTCTTCAAACGGGATCACGCCAACTCCCGGCAGTTCACCAAAATTGCCGAAGCCACCGGTGGGCAGGAGCTGCGAACCGTAGCCGCCATCGCGCGGAATGTTCAACGCGATCGACGAGGCTAGCACGTTCACGTTGGTCCCCACCGTCATGTTGAACCCACGCGGCAGCGCGTCCAGTTTCGGTGAGAATCCGGGCACGCGATCGTTGAACGATAGCGCCGCCGTGCCGCCCGCGTTGAAGTGGCAAGCGTTGCAGTTCTTGTGGCCGGGTTCGGCGATATTGCCGGTGTCGGCAAACAACCGCATCCCCTGCGCACCGACGCCCGTCCGCAACTTGAGCTTCGCAAGGTCGAAATCCTCGGCGCGCCCAACGGAAAGTTGGAACACCGCCAGTGCGTCGAGTTCTTCATCGGTGGGCAACCGGAAATCCGTGCCAGCTCTGCGCGCCAGCGTCTTCGGCATGTGTTGAATGATCGCGCCAATCGCAAAGTCGCGCAGCGGCAGATTATCGTTGCCCCAGCCAAGCCTTTCGGGCTGATCCGGCGATTGGCCGACCTGCGTGAAATCGATAATGAATGGCAACTGCGGTGCGTTCGACTGCGTTCCGACCGACTGAATCGACGGCACCGCGCGAAGCACGAACTTCTTCGCCAAATCCTCGGATCGGTCGGCGTTGGCCAGCACCAACCCCGCCTTGCGCAAATTCGCCGCGCTCTCGAAGTTGTTGCGCAATTCCGCCTCGCGCTCGTGCACGAACAACGGATCGGCGGCTGGAAGTTTCGCAATGAACTCGGCGTCGATCGTGAAATTGTTCGCCTCCACGTGGCAGGTTCCGCATGTGCGCGAATTCCCCGCGAACCGCTCGCCGTTAAACAGCGCACGGCCCGTCGCCGCGAGATCCCAAACGGCGTCCTCGCTCACATAGCCCGCCGCGATTCGGTTGTAGATATTCGCCGAACCGGTCAGTACAAACGACGACGCCGGCTGGCCCGCGCGCACGACAAAAGCGCGGTCGAACGCGAAGCCATTCCGCTGCGCCGCCGATAGCATGGCGCTCAATACATACGCGCCTTCGGCCTTCGTCAACCGCCCCGCATTTAAGGTGCGGTCGGCGCCGTCGGGTAATGTCGAGCCGCCCGCGGCGTTGTCGGCCAGAATCAATTCCCAGTTCCCGTCGGGCAGTCCGCCAACGCGAGCGCTCACCGCGCCGGTCGTAGTGTTGACCTGCACGCCGCCAGCCGCATTGATCGGCTCACTCGCCAGCGCACCGATGGAAACAAGGCCAAGCGAAACGGTATCGCGCGGCGAGGCCGCGCGCCATTGCGCCAACAGCCGAAAGAAATTCTCGGGATCGGCTAATCCAGTGTTGGGTAGGTGATGGGTGTCGGCTTGGGCGGCGTGGGGAAGAAACACTCCGGCCAGCCCGGCGCCGAGAAAACTCAAGGCGATCAGGTAGCGTATTTTCATATTGACTCCATTCGCGCGCACCGGCCCGCCGCGGGTCCGGTGGTGGGAACGGCGGTTAGCCATCCCGTCCCTGGCGAGGTCCAAATTGCGCTGCTTCGACTAACAGGTACGGAGTGACCAACCGAACGGATCTATTACTTCGTCAAATAGCGCCGCATCCGCTCCACCGCTTCCATCAGGTTCTCGTACGAGTTCGCGTAACTAAACCGGATGTAGCCGTTACCGTAAGCGCCAAACGCTTCGCCGTTCAAACAGGCAACGCCTGCGTCATGCAGTAATTCGCGCGCAAGGTCTTTCGACGTCCGGCCCGTTCCCTCCACGTTCGGAAACGCGTAAAACGCCCCCGCCGGCACTTGGCAACGGAAGCCTGGCAGCGTGTTCAGCCCCGCCACGAACGCATCCCGGCGCCGGCGGAACTCCTTCACCATTTTGACGGCGTCGTCCTGCGGCCCCGTGATCGCGGCGAGACCGGCGCGCTGCACCATCGACGCCGTGCACGAATTCGAATTGACCATCAGCTTGTTGACCGCGTCGGCCAGCCACGCGGGCATCACGCCGTAGCCCAAGCGCCATCCGGTCATCGCGTAGATTTTCGAGAAGCCGTCGAGGATAATGCACTTCTCGGCCAGGCCCGGCTCGGAGGTGATCGAGTACGGCGCCTCGTCGTCGAAATAGATGCGGCCGTAGATTTCGTCCGTAAGAATGATGACGTCGCGATCGCGCAACATATCGGCCAGCGCCTTGATGTCGGCCTTCGGAATCACTCCGCCGGTCGGATTCTGCGGCGAGTTCAGGATGACCATTTTCGTCTTGTCGGTCAAACTGTCGCGGAACCGGTCGAGGTCGAAACTGAAGCCGCGCTCCTCCACCAGCGGCATCGGCACGGGCTTGGCGCCGAGGAAGTTGATCATCGATTCGTAGATCGGGAATCCCGGGTTCGGATAAACAACCTCGTCGCCTTCCTCAAGCAGCGCGAGCATCGGAAAGAACATGATCGGTTTGCCGCCGGGAACGACGCATACTTGATCGATGGCCACGGGAATGCCCCGCGTGGCGCTCACATGATCGGCGATCGCCTGGCGCAAATCCGGATAGCCCGCGGTGGGGCCGTAGTGCGTCCAGCCATCGTCGAGCGCCTTCTTCGCCGCGTCGATGACATGCGCGGGCGTTTCAAAATCGGGCTCGCCGATCTCGAGGTGAATCACACTCTTTCCCTGCGCTTCCAGCGCACGGGCCTCCACCAACACCTTAAAGGCTGTCTCAATTCCGATGCGGTCCATCCGCGCGGCAAGTTTCATGATGTCTTCCTGAAAAAATGTACGCCGTCTTCGACGGCGTCGAGTCTTACATTATCGCCGATCTGCAGCCGCTCGCCACGCACTCGGCCCATCGTACGCGCGCCGTTGTCGTTTACCAGCACCAGTTGATACGGCGCTTCGCTCGCCAACTCCGCCGGCGCCGACCACACCACCGTTTCCGAATACACATTCATGCGGCCCCCAATATCGTAACCACGCTCGTCGCCCCGCTGCCGCCGAGGTTCTGCGCCAGTCCCACCCGCGCCTTTGGAAGCTGCCAACCATGCGCCTCGCCGCGAATCTGTAGCGCGACATCGGCGATCTGCGCCACGCCCGTCGCGCCAACCGGATGCCCCTTCGCCTTCAAGCCGCCGCTTCGATTTACCGCCATCGCCAGCGATGCCGCGAACGGCCCGCCCTCGCCCTTCGCGCAAAAGCCAAGTTCTTCCATCGCGATTATCTCGGCGATCGTGAAGCAGTCGTGCACCTCGGCGAAGTCGATCTCACGCGCCGACAATCCCGCCATCTGGTACGCCTTCGCGGCCGAAGCCTTCACCGCCGGCAACGAGGTAATATCGGCCTTCTTCTCCAGCGCCACATAGTCCGAAGTCTGCGCGCAGCCCAGCACGCGCACGCCGTTCGGACGCGCGGCCAGCACCACCGCCGCCGCGCCGTCGCTCACCAACGAGCAGTCGTAAATCGTCAACGGTTCGGCAATCGGCTTGCCGGCCAGCGCCTGTTCCAACGTGATTGCCTTTTTGAGATGCGCAAACGGATTGGTCAACGCGTTGGCGTGATTCTTCACCGCCACCGCCGCCATCTGCTCGCGCGTCGTACCGTACTGATACATGTGCCGCCTCGCGATCATCGCGAAGATAGCCGGGAACGTCGCCCCCGGATGCGCCTCGGCGCTTACGTCGCCCGCCATCGCAAGAATTTCGGCCACCCGCGCCGTCGGCTGCGAGGTCATTTTTTCCACGCCGCAGACGACAACGACGTCGTGAATCCCCGCCGCCACCGCCTGCCACGCCGCATGAAACGCCGCGCCGCTCGATGCGCACGCGGCCTCGTAACGCGTCGCCGGAACCCCGGTGATTCCCGCCGCGCCGGCCACGTAGGGCGCCAAATGGCTCTGCCCCGTAAAGCTCGGCCCCGCGAAATTACCCAGGTAGAACGCCTCTACCGCACCGGCCTCCAGACCTGCATCGGCCAGCGCCGCGGCCACAGCCTCCACCGCCAGCGAACGCAAATCGCGATCGGCAAAAGCGCCAAACCGGGTCTTGCCCACCCCCATGACGGCTACATCCTTCATATAATTCAGGATAGCGGCACTTGCAGCGGCCGGAAAATAGTCTCCACGTTTGAGCGGTTCCCGGCGTCATGTCTGTTAGGTGCGATGCTAACTGCAGTCATGAGCGATCCAGCACGCGAAGCGGCGAGCGCAGCGGCCCAATCGGCCGCCGAGCTACAGAACCGCTTTGTGCGGGACAACATGCGCCGCGTGTTCCTGATCATCTACCGCATCGTCGGAAACGTCGCCGATGCGCAAGACCTCACCCAGGAAGCGTTCATCAAAGTCCTCCAACGCGCCGATCAACTCAAGGACGCCGACAAGGCCGCGCACTGGCTTTCCCGCATCGCGACCAACACGGCCATCGATTTCCTGCGCCGCCACGGCCGCGTCGGTTTCACCGAAATCGACTCGCTCTCCGAGCCGCTCGTCACCGCGCACGAGCGTAATCCGGAACAATCGCTGCTGCGCGCCGAGCGCGAAAAAGCGCTCGAGGACGGACTGCGTCATCTCACGCCGAAAGAACGGACGGCGCTGCTCATGCGCGATGTCGAAGACATCCCCGCCGACGAAGTCGCCCGCCAAATGGGCTGTTCGATGGCCACCGTCCGCAGCCACATCGCCAACGCCCGCATCAAGTTCCGCCGCTACCTGGAAAGGAGGAAGCCATGAAACACCCGTCGATTGAATCGCTGGCCCTCTGTGCCGGAGGCGAGTTGCCGTTCTTCCAGAAGTGGGCGACGCGCCGCCACGTGCACGGCTGCGACGTGTGCCAGTCTGAGGTGCGTGCATTCCTCGAAGCCTCCCGCGCCGTCGCACGGGAAACCGATGGGATGCCCGACGGCGTCCACTGGGAATCGCTCGCCGCCGAGATGCGCGCCAACATTCATTTGGGACTCGAAGCGTCGGAAGCCATCAGCGCCTATAAACCCGCCGAACCTCCCGTGATGCCTTCTTTGTCCTGGCACACCGTTGCGCTTGGCGGCGCGGTCGCCTGCGTCGCAATGTTTATGTATTGGAACGCCGCGTTGCGTAAACAGGAACAACTCGCCGCTCTCCGCGCTCCCGCGCCCATTGTCGTTAATGCATCCATGGAGGGTGTCGAAATCTCCGACGGCGCGCGCGGATTGAGCCTTACCAACCCCAAAAACAGCCAGTCCGACGTGCTCGTCACAGTCTCCACCAGCGGCGCAGCCGCAACCCGTTATGTCGATCATGACTCCGGCCAGATCACGGTGAACAATGTCTATTTGGACTAAACTCGCTTTCACCACCGCCGCCGCCTTCGCACAGGAAGCGTCGATCGATCTCTCACGCGGCATGAAAGTCGACTTCGCCAAGGACGCCCCGCTCGCCGTGCGCGGCATGGATCTCGGCAACTCCAAAGGCACGCCGCGAGCTTCGGCAATCGTGCTCGACATGCACGCCACGCTCCGTCTCCAAAATTTGAGCGGCAAGCGTGTGAAAGGCGTGACACTCCTCGTTGTCGCGCAGGAAGCCTCGCCCGGCGGCAAGGGTTCGGTCGCCGTACCCGCTCTCGACGTGCCGGCCAATGAAGAGTTCTCGGTTCGTATCGATCTACGCATGCTGCGGCCAATGACAGCCGCCGGCGGACCGCTCGCTCAGGTCACGCTCGATGGCGTCTTGTTTGACGACCTGACATTCTTCGGCGACAACCGCCTGAACTCCAAGCGCAGCCTGACGTTATGGGAACTCGAAGCCCGCCGCGACCGCAAACATCTGCAACAAGTGCTCGAAGCGCGCGGGCGCGAAGGCTTGCAGCAGGAAGTGCTGTCGGCCATTAACCGCCAGGGCTCGCGCCCGCGAGTCGATGTGCAAGTAGTGCGCCGCGGCGCCATGCCGCGCGAGGCCAACGCTCCGGCGACCAACCTGGAGATGGATCGCGAAGTGCAATTCAGCTTCTTGCGAATGCCCGGCGCCCCGGTCGACTTGATGGCCGGTTCGGTCAAGGTGGCCGCCAATCAAGCCAAATCGCCTCACATCGAACTCCGCAATCGGGAAGCCAAGCCGATCAAGCATCTGGAAATCGGGCTTGCGATGAAGGACACCCAGGGCCGCGAGTTCCTCGCCGGCACCGTGCCCTTCGACACACCGCTCGCCGCCAAAAGCGCGGCCAAGCTCACCGATGCATCAACCCTCCGCGTCGGCGGCGTCGTCATCGACAGCATGTCGAGCTTCGTCAACAACGTCGAATACGCCGACGGCAACTACTGGATCCCCTCCCGCGCCGACCTCGCCGACCCGCGCCTGGCCGGCCTCGTCTCACCCTCGCCCGAAGAGCAGCGCCTCGTGCAACTCTACTCGCGCAAGGGCCTCGACGCACTGATTGCGGAGTTGAAGAAGTAGCGGCTACGCTTCCTGAGACGCGATCGTCACTCCCGCCTTGTCAACGGTAAGCGATGCGTCGAGTCTCCTTAGAAACGCCATTCCCAATAAGACATTGCCGCACTCCGGATTGCTTTCCAGAACGAAGATTCCACTTCGGCTCTCGCCTTCGATCGACACGCTCCCAAGACCCGTGTAATTGGCGGCCGTCCGGCCATCCGCCAACGTGAATTCCGCGACTCCTACAAGCGTCAGTCCGAGCGGTAGCGCCTGCATGATTGGCATCAAAACAAAGCCGGCAAAGCCGGTATCGATGATTGCGTCAACCTCGATAGCGTGTTCGAGTGCGTTGCCGGAGACCGTCACGCGGAGTATCGGCGTGCCCGTGTTTTCGCAATACCTACCGGCCCAGGTAAACATTTCCGGGCTGCCAGTATTGAGCATGGACAGCGGGAGCACCTACACGAAAACCGACAAATACTCCGCCCGGCTCTGCTTCGTTCCCCACAAGCAACGCCTCTTTCTCTTCCGCCGGGAAGAACACATTCCCGGTCCGGACGTACACGGCGATGACCGTCCCCATGTACTTCGCCTCGAATTCGGCGCGGTACCGTTCATCGTAAATCCGGTGCGCCTCTTCGCAAGCTTCCTTCGGCCGTGCGTAGCTGAATTCCTTAACCATGGCTGCCTTCATTACAACACGCGTCGGACTCCACCGCTACCGTAAAAACTTCGTAGTCCGCATCCACTCCATCAGCCGCACCGGCCACTGGGTAACCGGCAACGGCCGCTCCAACATCCCAAAGCCATGCCCGCCCGTCGCGTAAATATGCAACTCGCACGGCACGCCCGCCTTCTTCATCTTCACGTAGAAATTCGCCGGCATCTCCGCCGATAGCGCATCGTCGTCGGCATGCACCAAAAACGCCGGCGGAGTGTCCTTCGTCACCACCAGCTTCGGCGACCGCAGCGCGCCATACATCGGCACCATGTACGACGGCCGCGACGAAACCCGCGCAAACGGATCGCTCGACGACGCATCGTCCGCATCATAGTTCGTGCCAGCCAAAGCCGCCACTTCCCCGCCCGCCGAAAAGCCGATGATCCCGATCTTGTCCGGGTCCACACCCCACTTCTTCGCATTTGCGCGCACCACCCGTATCGCCCGCGCGCCATCGCCCAGCGCGTGCTCATCCACCGTATACTTCGAGTCCTTCTCGCGCGCCAACCGGTACTTCAAGACAAACGCCGCCCGCCGCGATAATCAGCGCCGCCCCCGTCCCCTTGCCCGGCTCCGGTAAATACACCATCAGCGTCGGATTATGAATGTTCGACACCGCTCGATCCAGCACGCCCGGCGTCGTCGATCGCTCCACCCAAACTTCCGCCGAGCCCTTCGCAAGACCCGGCCACAATTCGACAACTTCGTTCTGTCCCGCCATTAGCGGCAGACAAAACAGCAAAGCGAATCTCAAAGCAGGATCTCCCTGTAGCACCCGCGCAGATCCATCTCGTACTCAATCGTCACAATCGGCGGCCGCGAGTAATGCCACGTTATGCCATGCGCCGCCGCTTTGCCTAAAGGCCTGATTATCTCGCTCGCCAGAATCGAGCAGATCGAATGCACCGTGTACACCTCGGTCACCGAAACCTGTGCCCAATCGACGCCCAGCCCCTGCAGTCTCCCGGCTATCAGCCCCATCACGAAGCGTGTCTTCTCGCGCAGCGCATCCGCCGACGTCTCCCCGCGCCGCACCACATCTTCGGGCTTCAACGATCCCTCCGGCAACTCGCCCGCGCCCGCCACCACAAACGTCTTCTCCTTCCTCGCCGACGGCGCTGTGTAGCTGAATCCATACAAGGACGGCGTCGAAGGCGCGCCGATCTCCGGCGCGATATTCGTCCGGGCCACCGGATTCACATCGTCCAGAAAAATGCCCCACTCCTTCAACACGCCGATGTACCCGGCGTTGAAATCGCTGAACCCTTGAAACGTGAACGGCTTCGGCGAGCGCAGCTCCATCCCGCACAACGCCTGCACCGGCCGCTTCACCGCCGCCAGATGCGCGCGCACTCTTTCAAATCCCGCCTTCAACACCACCGGCTGCGCAAACCGCACATGGACAACTTCATAACCGCGCTCGGCCACCGCGCCCGCCGAGTACGGCGCGATGCCCTGCAGAAACGAATAGTTCCCCTTCGGATTCGGTACGAGCATTCAGTTCTTCTCCGCCGGGGGCGCCGGCAACTTCTCCAAAATTCGCGCGAACCGCGCCTTCGCCTTCAGTACTTCCCCATCCTGCGAAGCCGTCACATCTTTATAACCCACTCCATCGCGCGACTCGCCGCAGTCGAAAAACCGCCCATCGCCTTCTAGCAGCCAGCGCCGATCGCGCAGCATCCGCTTATAGCCCAAATAACTAAAGACCCACTCTCTCGGTTTGCCACGCTCCCCGCGCAACTGCGGCGCAAACGACACCCCGTCCGAGCCCGGTCCTTTATACGAATCTCCCGTCCACTCGGCCAAAGTCGGCACAACGTCGACAAGGCTGACCAAATCGCGCGACACCTTGCCCTTCAAGACACCAGGCCCCGCAACAATCATCGGCACACGCACACCGGCTTCGGTCACCTTACCCTTGCCGTCCTTGCCCGTGCCATTGTCTCCGCAGAAAAACACGATCGTGTTGTCCGCCAGCCGCAACTCATCCAGCGCCCGGAACAAGCGGCCAACAATGTGATCCATGTACTCGACGTTGTTCTTCAAACCGCCCTTGGCCTTCGCTCCGGGCTTCGCCAAATCTGGCGTCGGCTCCCATGGCTCGTGCACCAGCGCCATTGGGTAATACGCAAAGAAACGCCGCGCCCGATTCCGCCGCATGAAGTCGATGATCCAATCGCTGTACAAATGCGGACCGTAATCGGACGGCTTCGTCGGCACATGTTTCCCGTTCGAAACAATCGCCGGATGCCAATAGCGCTGCCGCTCGGAGCCGTCGAACTTGGCGTCCGCCGGCAAGCCGCCCTCTTTCCACGCCCACGCGAAATATTCATCGAATCCCGAATCGCGAATCATCGCCGGATGCTGCGACGCCAGCCCCAACTGCCACTTCCCCGCCAGGCCAGTCGCGTAACCAGCCGCCTTGAACATATCCGCGAACGTGTATTCATCGGCCGATAAACGATCGACGCGCGTCGTCACGCGCCCGATGAAATTCGTGAAGCCCGTGCGGAATCCATAGCGCCCCGTCATCAACAACACGCGCGTCGGTGAACAGAGCGGCGTCGCATAACAGGTCTCGAAACGCACGCCCCGCGCGGCCATCCCATCGACATGCGGCGTGCGGTGCGCGGTGTTCCCATAGCAGCCGACCGCGCTCGCACCCAGATCGTCGGCCATGATAAACAGCACATTCGGCGGCCGCTTCGGCGCCGCCACCAGCGCCATCGACGCTAGGAAGAAACGCCGCGTCATCACGGCAACCCGAACACAAATATCGCCGACTGCGCCGCAATCGCCACATACTGTTTCCCATTCACCGCATACGCCATCGGCGAAGCGATAATGTTCGCGCCCGTGTAGTAGTGCCACAAATACTTGCCCGTCTTTGAATCGAGCGCGATCAAGTTCCCATCGTTCGACGACGCAAACGCCACGCCCCCCGCCGTGCCCAACACGCCCGTCGTCGGCGATCCGATCTGCAACGGAAAGTTCCACTTCGTCGCACCCGTCAACACATCCAGCGCACGCACCGCGCCCGGCGTCCCCACCTTCGGATCCACCTGCACGTCGCCGCCGGTGAAGCCCTGCCCCGGCACCGGGTCCTTCGTCACGCTCGTGTAAATCGCGCACGCTTCGCGCACCGACACCAGAAAATTCCCGTTCGCCGCATCGTAAGATGGCGACCCCCAGTTCGCCGCGCCCGCCGCATCCGGACACACATAATTGCCCTCCGGCGTCGGCGTCGTATTCGGCAGCACGATCGGCCGACCCTTGTCGTCGAGCCCCTTCGCCCACGTCTGTTTCGCAAACGCCTGCCCAGCCAGAAACTCGCCAGTCGTGCGATCCAGCACGTAGTAGAACGCGTTGCGCTGCGCCGTCACCAGCAGCTTGCGCTTCTGCCCGCGGATCACGCCATCGATCAACACCGGCGTCTCGTTCGCGTCCCAATCGTGCACATCGTGCGGCGTAAATTGGAACCACCATTTGATGCGCCCGGTCTTCGGATCCAGCGCCAGCACGCTGTCGGAATATAAGTTGTCGCCCAACCGCTGGCGGCTGTTGTAGTCCGGCCCCGGATTTCCCGTCATCCAAAAAATCGTGTCGGTGTCGGGATCGTAGGTACCCGTCGTCCACGTCGGCGAACCGCCGTAATCGGCCGAGATCTCCGGCGCCCACGTCTTCCGATTCGGATCGCCCGGCTGCGGCGTCGCGTGCACACGCCACAAACGCTTCCCCGTCGCAGCATCATAGGCATCCACCCATCCCGCTAGCGCGCACTCCCCCGCCGTCACACCGACAATGATCTTCCCGTCGATCACCAGCGGCGCGTGTGTAATCGAAAAGCCCTTCTTGTAATCGTTGACTTCAATATCCCAGATCACATTGCCCGTCTTGGCGTCCAGCGAAACCAAATGTGTATCGAGCGTCGCCAGGAACAATCGATCGCCCAACACCGCCAGTCCGCGGTTCGTCATCACCGTACAGTGGCTCGCCACCTGCGGCAGCCGTCGCGTGTACTTCCAAATCGTCCGCCCCGTGCGTGCATCCAGGGCCGACGCATTGCTCAGTGGTCCTGTCACGAACATCATGCCATCGACCACCAGCGGTGTTGTTTCGATCCGGTCGCCCCCCATCTGATGCACCCACGCGCTCTTCAAGGACGGCACGTTCGCCGGCGTGATCTGCTTCAGCCCCGAATAATGCGTGCCCGAATAATTGCCCCAATACGTTAGCCAATTCTGTGGCTCGCGCTCGGCGTGCAACAACCGGTCGTAGGTCACATTGAAGTCCGCCGCGGGCTTCCATTCCGCCAGCGCATGGCCAGTCGTCGGGGCCTTCAATAAGAACGCCGCGATATCGTTTCGTTGCCCATCGGTGAGCGCCGGATGCGGCTCCTCGATTTTGCGCACCGCCGTCTTGCGCAAGAAGTGCCACTTGCCCGCGCGATCGAACAGATGCGCCGTGAACGTGTCTTCGTTTTTCAGCACGCCGCGCACCCCGCCCTGCTCGGCCAACTGCGTCGGCTCACTCATTTTCTTCACGAGCGCCGAGGGCGAAAACTTTCCGCGCGCGCCCGACAGATCGCCGCCGAACAACCCGCCGCGCCCGCCGAACATGTGACAATCGGCGCATTTCGCCGCGCCGAAAAACAACGCCTTCCCCGCGTCCTCGTTGCCTGTCGGCCGCTCCACACCGCGCCCGGCCAGGCCCAGCAGAAAATTCGCGACCGCCCGCGCATCCGCATCCGGCATCGGAATCGCCGGCATCTGCGTGCCCGGAATTCCCTTCGTCATATTGCGGACAAGATCGTCGGCCGTTCCGCCGAACTTCCAATCGCCCGTCGTCAGATCCGGCCCGCGCCCGCCTTTCGCCGTGTCGCCGTGACACGCCGAACAGTTCTTCACAAACAGTTGCCGCCCGTTTTGCGCCAGCGCCGGGACCATAGCCAAACAAAAGATCGCAAATTTCATTCACGTCTATGACATCACAAATCGAGCACCGCGATCTCATCGCCCTTCCGGATCACTCCCTCGACCAGCACCGCGCAATACACACCCGCGCAGCCCTCATGATCGCGCGCGACCGTCCTGCTGCGCGCAGCGGGTTCGAGAATCATCAACTCGACACTCGCGCGGATCCGCACCCGCCTCCCGAGCGACAACTACTGGCTCTCCTTCAGCGTGGCGAAGACGATCGCGCGAATCGGCGGCAATTTCGTGCGATCGCTCCAAGCGAAATCAGCGACACTGGCCGGCAATCGGTAAGCGCGCGATCCGAGCGCATCAGATCCAACTCGTGCCGCTCTTTGATCTGTGTCCGAATTTTCCCGATCAGCGCCGGATCGTCCGCATGCGGACTACGATAAAGGAAAGACGTGGTACAAATCTTCGAATCCTCGGACCCCATCGCCCTCGCCTTCGCAAAAGGCGCGCTCGACGACGCAGGCATCGACTACGTCGCGCGCAACGAAATCACGCAACTCATGAACGACATCGGTCCGATGCTGAACAAGCCGATCTCTCTTGATGTCGAAGACGAAGACGCCGGCCGCGCCCGCGCCGTTATCGACGCCGCCCTCGAAGAAGCGGAACTTCCCGAAGAATAAAACTCGGTAAGCACGCAAGCCGGCCGCCCGCTCGATATCGGCCCAACTGACTTCAATGCGCCGCCCATCGGCAAAGGTGTTGTAATGAGGAATCCCCCGCCCCATACTCCGCCGCTTTCCTTTGAAACGCGTTATAGACGCCCTTCCTTCGCCTACGTCCCCAAACCGCTCTTTCCCATCAATGTGTCCGCTCACCTCCCGCTAATTTCATCTAAACATCCGAAACGCCTTTTATGGCTGAGCGTAGCCCGTCCAGTGGTTCATCCAGTACTGGGATCAAATCCGCACGTACCTTCAGCCCGAGAGCGCCGAGAGTTCGGTTGAACAGTTCAGATTCGAAAATCAAGCTGTTTCTGTCGGTTCGAAACAAGCGGGCATTGTTCGCAATCGGTGCAACCAAATAGCCTGGAAAATCGAAACACAAATAGTTTTCACGATGGCAATCACGGCACGAATCATACTCGACCCCTTGAGTACCACGAACGACAAGGCTGTCTCCAATCGACCAAGTCACCCACCGGGAATGGGTTCGCCGTTTTCATCGAACACCCGTCCCGCGCGTATCCCGTCACCTTCACCAAGTTCAACGATTCGATCATGCGCAAGTCGGTTAACAATGGGACCGCCCTTCCGGGTCGAGTACATAAACCTTCGGTTGCCTAGTCTCCTGTCTTGGATAATTCGTTACAACGGCGCACCTTGTCGAGGATAACGTCTGCGGAGGCCTTCCATGTGAAGGGGGTCGGGGCTCCGTTCCAACCGGCCAGCCAGTGGTAGATGGCGGTTTCCAATTCGTGGACACTGTGGAAGGTGCCACGCCGGATCATGCGCTCGGTGATCAGTGCGAAGAAGCGTTCCACTTGGTTG
>VFZW01000124.1 GCA_016871055.1 Acidobacteriota bacterium | reverse complement strand
TAATACACAAATCGCCCGAGCGCATGCCCGCTAAGTGATTCACAATGAACCGCTTACCTCGCGCTCCCGCACGAGGTAAACGCTCTTCGCAGTAAACTCCCGCTAGTGCGGAAGCGGCTGGACTCGATCAGCTGTCCATGGATGAGATTGAGGCTGAAATCGCCGTCGCGCGGCAGGCCCGCCGCAACGGCGCATGATCCGCGTCGTTCTCGACACGAATACCTCGTTTCGGCGTTGCTCCAACCTCTCGGTCCTCCGGCACAAGTATTCTTGCTGGCGCTGGGCGGCTCGATTCGGATGTGCGTCAGCGGCAGCATTTTCGCCGAGTATGAGGAAGTGCTTCGGCGGCCGCGAATTCGTCGAACGGAGGACACGATTCTTGCTACGTTGGAGGCGATCAGGAGGACGGCTTACTGGGTGAAGCCTTCGGAACCGGTTCGCGCCTGTGTCGATCCCGATGACGATGTTTTCCTGGAGCGTTCGCAAGCCAGCGGGGCGGCGTACCTTGTGACCGGAAACATTCGCGATTTTCCGGCTCGGTGGGAAAGCGCCGCGATCGTTACGCCACGGCAGTTCCTGGAGGTTGTTGCGGGCAAGGCGTTTTGAGCGAGGGCGGTTGGCGGCGACACCAACATGGCACGGACAATTGTGCCAGACGGTCGTACTTGTAGGATGATTCAAGTACGGATCGACGCTACCAGGTTTTTGTGAGTTCGACGTTCGAAGATCTTCGGGAAGAGCGGGCCTTGGTTATGGAAGCGTTGCTGGAGCAAGACTGCTTTCCCGGCGGCGGACGAAGTCTCGCTGACTCTGGTGTTGGGGGCTGTAATAGAGCAGAGACTTTCGTGGAGCTCCGTACAGCGATCGAGGAGTTTGCCGTATTTGGCTTCGTCGATGTTCGCGGGAGTTTCTCGTAGAGTTTCTGACATTGTTCGAGCCCTGGGTGAATCGTTCTTTGAACCAGATGCATTGGCGCCGGTGGTTGCCGCTCGGTTACCTGCGCAGCATTCCGCGGTACTTGCGCAACAGCTCGTACAGCACAACGCCGCCGGCGGTGGCGACGTTGAGCGAGTGCTTGATGCCGAGCATGGGGATTCGCACGTGGACGTCGCAGGCTTCAGCGATTGCGGGTTGGATGCCGTCGACCTCGTGGCCGAAGACGACGCAGACGGGGAAGCGCGGCTTCCAGTCGAAGAGATCAACCGAGCGGGCACTGGTTTCGATGGCGGCGAGTTCGAAGCCTCTGGCGCGGAGGTCGTTGAGAAGCGGTCCGACTTCCCAATGGTGTTCCCAGGGCAGGCGTTCTTCGGCGCCGAGGGCGGTCTTGGCGATTTGCTTTTTGGGAGGATAACCGGAGATGCCGCCGAGGTAGAGTTTTTCGAGGCCGCAGGCGTCGCCGGTACGGAAAAAAGATCCAACGTTGTAGAGGCTGCGAACGTTATCGAGGAGGACGGTGGCGGGGAGTTTGTTTACGTCGTCGTAGGCGGCGGAGAGATGGGTTGCGGAGAAGGGGAGGCGATCGGTGGGCACGGGGAGCTTAGTCTATGATCGCTCCCCGCGCCAATTGAAATCTATCAGCCGCCCGCTTTAGCGGCGTTGGCGGAATCTGGCCGCGCTTTGTTCATCATCCTGACCATCATGAAGATGGCCCAGGCGAGGATGAGAAACTCGAAAGTCGTCTGAATGAAGTTGCCGTAGGCCAGGACCGGCGCTTTAGCTTTCGCCGCGGCTTCGAGGTTTTCGTAGGTCTTGCCATCGAGCGCCATGTACAGGTTTTTGAAATCGACGCCGCCAGTTAAAAGACCGATCGGCGGCATGATTATGTCGTTCACAAGTGAGTTAACGATCTTGCCGAAGGCGCCACCAATGATTACGCCGACAGCCAGATCCATAACATTGCCCGAGACTGCAAACTGTTTGAACTCGTCAACCATTCCCATGGGGAGAATCTCCTTTATTAACCAATTCTTGTTTCGCTGGCCGTGTATCTGTAGACGGAGAACTGGGTGACTTCCCGGAATCCCATCTTTTCGTACAGTCGACGGCCCGCGGTGGACGATTGTAACACGCAAACGTCCGATTTCCATCGAGATTTTACACTTTCGTGACCGGCGCGCATTAACGATTCGGCGTAACCGCGGCGGCGGAAGCCGGGGAGCGTGCCCACCGAGTAGAAGCCGGTGCAGCCGCCGCCGTTGTTGAGCATGGCGATGGCGACGGGGCGGTCGGCGGCGTACCCGACGAAACCGGCGTAGTCCTGGCTCCAGATCGCCGCGTTGCCGTAGATGTTGAGGGTCATCTGGAACGGAAGATCGAAGATCATCGATACGAGGTGGGCGAAGACGAGGCGGGTGGGGGCGTCGTCCACCTCGCGGATTTGCATGGCGGGTGGTTTGCGGGAGGGGGATTGGAGCGCATCGGCGATCATGCCGGGAGCGGTGAGGACGGGCTCGAGACCGAAGGAGGAGCAGGTGGAGTTCATTTCGTGGAGCGCGCCGCGGTCGAGGAGATCGTGGCACAACCAGTAGGACCAGCCCATGCCGATGTGTTCGAAAAATGCCGACGGGATCGACAGGCGCGAGTTCAGATTACCATCGTTCCCGGGAACGGGGGAACTGAGGAGGGCGGAATTGAAGACGGGGTAGTCGCGGCCGCAACTGATGGTTTCGACGCCGGGGAATGCTTTGACGAGGCCGGATTCATTGGCGCGCGAGTAGAACTCCATCGCGTGACGGAGATTTGCCTCGACATATTGAAAAGGCCGGCGGCCGTTGTCCATGCGCGGGACATTACAACAGAGAAACGGGATCGACGTCAATGACCAGTGCGGTGGCGCCCCACTTTTTTTCGACGCAGGCGCGGCGGAGTTTGTGCAGCGTTTCGTTCAGCAGCTTGCGATCGGTGGACTTTAAGAGGAGTTGATAGCGGAACTCGTTCTTTAAGCGCGGAACCGGGGCGGGAGCCGGGCCCATGACGCGCATCTCTTTCGGCTCGGGCTTCAACATCGCTTCCAGTTCGGCACTTTTGCGTAATGCTTCTTCCTGCACTTCGTCGCGGACGAGGATGTTGGCGAGCGCGCTAAAGGGCGGGTAGCGCATGGCGCGGCGGAATAAAATCTCTTTTTCGTAGAAGCCAGGGTAGTCCTGCAACGATGCGAGGCGCACGGCGTAGTGTTCGGGGTTCGATGTTTGTAGAATGACGCGGCCGGGGATTTCGCCTCGGCCGGCGCGGCCGGAGGCTTGCGTGAGGAGTTGGAAGGTTCGTTCGGCGGCGCGGAAATCGGGCATGCCGAGGCCGATGTCGGCCGAGACGATGCCGACCAAAGTGACGTTAGGAATGTCGTGGCCCTTCGCGATCATTTGTGTGCCGACGAGAATGTCGTAGCTGCCATCACGGAAGCCGTTGAGGATGGTCTCGAAGTGACGCTTGGTGGTAACGGTGTCGCGGTCCATGCGCGCGATGCGGGCCGTTGGGAGCGCGGCGTGGAGTTCGTCCTCGACCTTTTCGGCGCCGGTGCCGACGTAGTGGAGGTACTCGCTGTCGCACTTGGGGCACTTTTCGGGGATGCGCTCGGCGTAGCTGCAGTAGTGGCAGAGTAAGCGGCGGTCGCGGCGGTGATAGGTGAGTGTGACGGAGCAGTTGGGGCACTGCACGCGCTCGCCGCAGGCGCGGCAACTGACGAAGCTGGAGAAGCCGCGGCGGTTGAGGAGCAGCATGGTTTGCTCGCCGGATTCGAGGCGCTCGCGGAGGCATTCGAGGAGGCGGCGTGAGAAGGTGCCGTGCTGGCGCGTTTCGAGAAATTCGGCGCGCATGTCGACCAGTTCGACTTGGGGCATGGGGCGGCTTTGCACGCGTTCGGGGAGTTCAAGCAGCGTGTATTTGCCGCGCTCGACGTTGTAGCGGGTTTCTAGCGCGGGCGTGGCGGAGCCGAGGGCGACGACCGCTTTCAGTTCGTGCGCGCGCATGACGGCGACGTCACGGCCGTTGTAGCGCGGGGCTTCCTGCTGCTTGTAGCTGTGGTCGTGTTCTTCGTCGACGATGATGAGGCCGAGGTTCTTGATGGGCGCGAAGACGCCGCTGCGGGTGCCGACGACTACGCCGGCTTCGCCGCTGCGGATGCGACGCCATTGTTCGGTGCGTTCGTTGCTGGAAAACGCGGAGTGAAGAATGGCGACGCGGTCGCCGAAGCGGTTGAGGAACTGGCCGGCGACGGCGGGCGTGAGTGCGATCTCGGGAACCAACAAAAGCGCGGAGCGGCCGAGCGTGAGGGTGTGATCGATGGCGCGGAGATAGACCTCGGTCTTGCCGCTGCCGGTGACGCCTTGAAGCAGGAACGATCCGAATTCGTGTTTGTCGAGTTTTTGTTGGATGGCCTCGAACGCGGCATTTTGCCAGGGGTTCAGGTTGTGCGGAGGGCGTTCGGCGGCGGCGGTCATGGCGGTTGCGATGCGCAACGTGATGAGGCCTCGGCGGGCGAGGGCACGGGCGGCGCGAGAGGCGTCCTTGACGCTCGCTTCGAGAGTCGGGAGGGCGTGTTCGCCGGGGTGGAGTTCGAGGAAGGCGCAGAGTTCGCGCTCGGCTTTGGCGAGTTTGAGGCCGTCGGGGCGCTTGCTGAATTTGGCGCGGAGGACTTCGGAGGGGGCGCGCAGGGGGTCGCGCGCGGAGACGTCCTCCTCGACGGCGATGAGGCCCTGCTGCTCGAGCGGCTTAAGGATCTTCGCGGCTTCTTCGATTTTGGTTTTGAGGTAGGACGCCGAGAGAGGGCGCGATTCGAGGATGCGGAGGAGCCGGGCGTGGGGCGAGGGGTCGTCGGCGCCGAAGAGCGATTGGCGGACGACGTCGCGGCCGCTGTCGGTGAGCGTGTAGATTTTCGAGCGGCTGGTTTCGGCGGTGGTTGGGGCCATGCCGCGGAGGACTTCGCCGAGCGGGGCGCAGTAGTAGGAAGCGATCCAGGCGGCGAGTTTGAGCAGAGCGGTGTCGAAAACGGGCTCTTCGTCGAGGAGTTTTTCCACGGCGCGGGTCTTTGATTGCGGCGGGTTGTTGTGCAGCTTTACGACGACGCCGGTGATGGTGCGTTTGCCGAAGGGGACTACGACGCGCGCGCCGACTTTCACGCGGTGGTGGAGCGTTTGAGGGAGCGCGTAGGTGAACGCCTGATCGAGCGGGACGGGGAGGCTGACGTCGCAGAACATGGCTAGGGCAGGTTGTTCGTTGGGGAAGGTGCGCTCCGTTGCGGTTGCGCCTCTGTAGGGCGGTTCGGGTTGGGGGCCGATTTGTGTACTAACACTAGCTGAGACCTTCGATCGCCCGGAAGGTTTCGCGCAGGGCGGGGTAGAGCGATTGGAAGATACCGTGCGATTTCTGGTAGAAGGCGGCGTCGTTTGATGGCCGCACGGTTTCTACTTCGCGCACGGTCGCTTTGCAGGCTTCGGGCACGCTGGCGAATGCGCCGGTGCCGACCATCGCGAGCAACGCTGCGCCGTAGGCCGAACCTTCCTGTGTTTCAAGAATGACAACCTGCTTGTTAAAGATGTCGGCGAAGCGTTGCTTCCAGAACGCACTCTTGGCGCCGCCGCCGGAGAGGCGGACCGACTGCACGGCGCAGCCGAGGGACTCGACGATATCGAGGCAGTCCTTCTGGCTGTAGCAGACACCTTCGAGCACGGCGCGGGACATGTCGGCGCGGGTGTGCGCGGCGGTGAGTCCGATGAAGGCGGCGCGGCAGGAGGAATCGAGATGCGGCGTCCGCTCGCCCATGAGATAGGGCAGCCAGAAGACGCCGCGCGCACCGGCGGGCGAATGGGCGGCTTCGGCGGTGAGATCCTCGTAGGTTGCGCCCGCGGCGAGTTGATTGCGGAACCACTGCAAGCTCAGGCCCGCGCCTTGCGTGACGCCCATGACGTGCCACTTGTTTTTCACGGCGTGGCAGAAGGTGTGGACGCGGCCGGCGGGATCGTAGGCGACATTATCCATGTGCGCGAAGACGACGCCGGATGTGCCGATGGTATCCGACACAATGCCGGGCTCGACGATGCCGTTGCCGACGGCGCTGGCGGCTTGATCGCCGCCGCCGCCGAAAACGGGCGTGCCTTTCGCGAGGCCCGTGGCTTCAGCCGCGGCTTGTGAGATGACGCCGGTTTGTTCTTGCGATTCGACGACGGTCGGGAGGATCGCGGTATCGATGCCGAGCGCACTAGCGAGTTCGTGCGACCACTTGCGATTGACAACATCGAACAGCGCGGTGCCGGAGGCGTCGGAGACTTCGCTGGCGAGTTCGCCGGTCAGCTTGTAGCGGATGTAATCCTTCGGCAAGAGAAGGTGGCGGACGCGATCGCAGTTGGCGGGTTCGTTGTCGCGGACCCAGAGGAGCTTGGGCAGTGTGAAGCCCGTTAATACAGGGTTTGCGATGCAGTCGAGGACTTTGGCTTTGCCGACCTTCGCGTTGATGGCGTCGACTTGTTGTTGGCTGCGTTGATCGCACCAGATGAGCGACGGACGGATGACCGCACCGCTTTCGTCAAGAATGACGAGGCCGTGCATTTGACCGGATAACGAGACACCTTTGATTTGGGCGCCGGTAACGCCGCCAGCGGCGAGAACGCCTCCGATTGCTTGCCGGCAGGCGTCCCACCAGTTGTCGGGGTGTTGCTCGGCCCAGAGCGGGCGCTCCATAAGCATGTCGTCGTGGGCCGCGGTGTGGGCGGCTCTGATGCCGCCTTTTTCGTCTACGAGCAGCGCGCGCGAGCCGCCGGTGCCGATGTCGATGCCGATCCAGTACGCACTCATGTTTAGTGGCTCAAATCGATCGCTTGAAATGGCAGGTAGGCCGCACCGATCAGACCGGCCTGATTGCCGAGCGTGGCGGGCTTGATCGCCGTCTTGGTGTTGCGATAGGTGAAGGAGCGGAGTTTGACTTGCTCTTCGAGGTGCGGCCAGAAGAGGTTCCAGGCGGGGAGCATACCGCCGCTCAGCAAGTACAAAGGGAAGTTGAAGGTGTTGATCAGATTGGCGATCGCGATGCCGAGCGCGCGGCCCATTTGCGTAAAGATCATGAGTGCTTTTTCGTTGCCTTCCATGGCGAGTTCGTACACCTCCCGGCTGGTCATTGGCTTGGCGCTGAGGCTGAGAAGCATGGCGAGGCTTTCGACCGCGGTGGCGCTGGCGAGCTTTTCGAGGCAGCCGTAGTTGCCGCAGCCGCAGGGCGGGCCGGAGGAGTCGATCGTCATGTGTCCGAGTTCGGCGGCCATGCCGTCCATGCCGTGCAGCACGCGGCCGCCGATGATGATGCCGCCGCCGACGCCGGTGCCGAGGGTGAGAAGAACAAGGTCGTCGACGTCTTTGCCGGCGCCCATCCATTTTTCGCCGAGCGCCGCAGCGTTGGCGTCGTTTTCAAGGATGATCGGCGTGCCGAGTTTCTGTTCGATGGCGTCGCGGACGGGATAGTTTTCTAAATAAGGGAGGTTGTTCGAATTGGTGATGAACCCTTCCTTGAGGCGGATGAAGCCTGGGACGCCGATGCCGACCCCGGCCAGGCGCGCACCGGCGAAGTGCCGCTTGAGCGCATTGACGCCGTTCACGATGTCGCCGATGACGGCGTCGCGGCCACCTTCGAAGTTTGTGTCGACGGCGATCCTTTCCAGAATTTTTCCTTCGCGCGAGACGGCGGCCGCGCGCAGGTTGGTGCCGCCGAGGTCGACGCCGATCGAGAATTCGGTCATTTACTTGTTCATCCCCATTGTGAGTAGCAGAAAGGCAAATTGTTCTGCGGTTTCTTCAAGAGCGGCGTAGCGGCCGGACTTGCCGAAGTGGCCGGCGCCCATGTTGATCTTCATGGCAAGAATGTTCTTATCCGTTTTCAGCGTGCGGAGTTTGGCGACCCATTTCGACGGCTCCCAGTAGGGCACGCGCGGGTCGTTGAGGCCGGCTGTCGCAAGGATGTTTGGATAGGCTTTCTTTGCGAGGTTGTCGTAGGGCGAGTAGGACTTCATGTAGTCGTAGAACCGTTTGTCCTCGGGGTTGCCCCACTCTTCGTATTCGCCGACGGTGAGCGGAAGCGCGGCGTCGGACATGGAGTTCAGCACGTCGACGAAGGGCACAAGCGCCAGTGCGGTGTGGAAGAGATCGGGGCGCATGTTGACGACGGCGCCCATCAGCAAGCCGCCGGCGCTGCCGCCCATGATGGCGAGCTTCGAAGGGGCTGTGTATTTCTTCGCGATGAGGTGTTCGGCGGCGGCGATGAAGTCGGTGAAAGTGTTTTTCTTGTTGAGCAGTTTGCCGGTGTCGTACCAATGGCGGCCCATCTCGGAGCCGCCGCGGATGTTGGCGACGGCGAAGGCGAAACCGCGGTCGAGAAGGCTGAGGCGCGAGGCGTTGAAGGCGGCCTCGGTGTTGATGCCATAGGAGCCGTAGGCGTAGAGCAGCAGCGGCGATTTGGCGTCGGCCTTGAAACCTTTCTTGTAGACAATGGCGACGGGGATCGACGCGCCGTCGGCGGCTTTGGCGAAGTGGCGTTCGCTTGTGTATTGCGAGGCGTCGTAGCCGCTGGGGATTTGCTGTTGCTTGCGGAGCGTGCGCTGGCGCGTGGAAAGTTCGTAGTCGTAGACCGAGGACGGCGTGACGAGAGATTGATAGGTGAAGCGGACGGTCTTGGCGTCGTAGTTGGGATTGCCGGTGAGTTGCAGGGCGTAGACGGGTTCGGGCATGGCGACGATGTGATCGTCGCCGCCATTCCATTTGCGTACATGCAGGCGGCGAAGCCCGTTTTCGCGTTCGGTGAGCGTGAACCAGTCTTTGTATTCGGCGATTTGCTCGATGTAGACATCGGAGCGGTGCGGGATGATGTCGCGCCATTCGCTGTCGCCGACCTTGGCGGCGCTGACTTTGAAGTTGGCGGCGTTGTGGTTGTTGAGGATGAGGAAATCGCCCGCGTGGTGATGGACGGTATATTCGACGCCCTGGCGGCGTCCGGCGACGGATTTGAACTCCGCGTTGGGCGTGGAGGCGTCGAGATAGAAGACCTCGGAGGTCATCTTGCTGTCGGAAGCGATTAAAACAAATTTGGCGTCGCGCGTTTTACGCAGTTCGACGTAGAAGCGTTCGTCCTTTTCTTCGTAGACGACTTTGTCGATTTCGAGCTGTGAGCCCAGCGTGTGGCGGTGGACGCGAAAGGGGCGCTTGGCGGCGTCGAGGGTGGTGTAAAAGAGCGTCTTGTTGTCGTTGGCCCAGACGATGCCATAGTAGACGTTGGGGATTTGATCTGGGAGCACCGCGCCGGTCTTAAGATCCTTGAAATGGGTGACGTAGACTTCGTCGCCTTCAGTGTCGATCGAATAGGCCAGCAGCGCGTGGTTGGGGCTGACGGCGTAGTTGCCCAAGCGGAAATATTTGTGACCCGTTGCGAGTTCGTTTCCGTCGAGGAACAGTTCTTCCTTGCCGTCGAGCGTTTCGTACTTGCGGCAGTAGAGCAGGTAGTTCTGGCCCTTCTCGATGCGGGTGTAGTAGTAGTAATCGTCCTTGCGCTCGGGAACGGAGAGGTCTGTTTCCTGGACGCGGCCGACCATCTCTTTGTAGAGTGTTTCCTTAAGCGCGGCGACGGGTTTCATGACGCCTTCGAAGTATCTGTTTTCGGCTTCGAGGTAGGCGAGGACTTCGGGATTGGTTTTTTCGCGCATCCAGAAGTAGTCGTCGGTGCGTGTTTCGCCGTGCTGCGTGATCTTCTTGGGTTTGCGCGCGGCAATGGGGGCGGGGGGGTCGGCGGCGTTCATTGTGAGTGCGAGTGCGACGAGGTCGCGGCGAGTTGGCCGGTAAGCCATACGATTCAGAATAGCGCTGTAACGGAACGGCGGCGCGTGCGTCCTAAGGGCAGGAGCTTAAAGCTCTGTCGGTCGAATGCCGATAAGTGCGCTAGCGAGGTGTTCCATGGACATCATTGGAGGGAAGCGCTACGTTGAGATCGCGGGCGACAAGACGCATGAACTGCCGCCGCTGCTGATCGCGGAGACGATGCCCGGGCCGAAGCGGCTGGGGAAGGTGTTGTCGATGGCCGAGGAGATTGTCGCGGCCGACGAGATTATTCCGGTGGTCGACGATATCGATCTCGACCGGCGGCGGTACGATCTCGCGGTGCAGTTCAGCGAGCAATACCTAGGGCTGCGGACGCATTGGCGATGGGGCGATGCGGTGCTCGAGTGGGTGCGGCAGTGCGAAACTACGTTTGAGTTGAATGCGTCGCTGCGCGGGTTGTTGCGTCCCGACGTTTGGCCGCATGCGGGACGCACTTCGTTCATTACGCTTCTAGAGGACAAGCACGTTGATCTGGGCGATGTCGATTTGACGAAGGCGCTGGGATTGCGGTTGGCGTTTCGGCATCTGCCGCCGCTGGCGTGTTGCTCGGACCAGTTTCTTGTTTATCTGAACCAGTCGATTGCGACGACGGCGTTTGCGACTTGGGCGGGGATGACGCCGGATCCGGTGGCGGCGTTGCCGCCGGAGCGGTTTGAGGTACGCGTGGTGCGGATGTAACCGGCTCAGTTCACGTCAAGGCAGCCGAGCGCATAACCGAGCGCGGCGCAGACTTTCTTTAGTTGTTCAGGACGAAGCGAAGACACCCGGCGGCCGATTCGCTCCTTAACGACAGTCATCGTATTGTGGAAATTTATTGAGCAGGCGTCTTTCATTCCGTCTTCAACGCCCAAAATGACTTCGGCTGGGCCGCCGCGGATTGTGGAACTGATTGGGGCGACCGTTACCGATGACAGCAACTGCACAGACGAGTTTCGAGTGAGGCTGAGGACGGGACGAGTCTTATTCGGCGGAGGGAAGGAGCAGAGATGGATGTCGCCCCGGATTATTTGTCGGGCCATGCCGCCACCGATTCCCACACCAAGACATCGTCGCGGCGATCGGGCTTGGCCGCGTAGGCGAGGCGCTCTTGTTTTTCGAGTCTCCGAATTTGGAGGCGCTGGAGTTTTTCGCGCACCGCATCGCGCACGAACGCGGACCGATTACAACGTTCGAGTTTGGCGGCGCGATCGGCGGCGGCCAGAAGCTTCGTCTCCATCACGATTTGGACTGTTTTCATGTGTGGAACCTATTCCACGGCCTACTTCACAGCGAGCCACTTCGCCGCGAGGGCTGCGGCGTTGGCGTTGAGGTCGACCGGTTCACGCGAGGTTTCGGCGCCGTCGATGTGGAAAACGGCGAGGATTCCTTCGGCGGTTGGGCGGAGTTCGAGGCGCTTTTCTTTGGCGTCCAAACGGAGTGTCGTGCCGATCCAGGCCATGCCGACGCGGGTGCGCTGTTTGTGGCCGATCGTCATGCATTCGGTCAGCAGTGCGTTTGTGAAGGGGGACTTCTTCAGCTGTTCGGCTCGAGGGGCGATGGATCTTTCGGCGGCGAGTTCGGCTTCGCGGCGCTTGCGGTCTTCGCGCTCGGCTTCTTTGTCGTTGCCGCGTTCGAGCTGATTCAGGGAATTTTCCAGATTGTCCAGGAAACTCATCTCTCCATGTTAAAGCGATAGAATGGCACTGCTATGAACCGCCGATCGTTTCTGCTTTCTTCCGTTGCCGCGCTGGCGCAATCGGCGCATGAGAAGTCCAAGCCGTTGCACTTGAAGATCACGGGGCTGAAGACGTTCACCGTGAACGTCGGCAGTGTGAATTAGGTCTTCTGCAAAGTGCTCACCGATCAGGGGTTGACGGGGCTGGGCGAGGGATCGATCACAAGCAAGGAAGCCACGCTTTCGTCGGCGATCATGGACAACGAGCGGTTGCTGCTGGGGCGCGATCCCTCGGACATCGAAGGCATCTGGCAGACGCTGTATCGCGTGCCGCGGTGGCGCGGCGGGCCGATATTAAACTCGGCGATATCGGCGATTGAAATTGCGCTGTGGGACATTGTCGGCAAGGCGCTGGGTGTGCCGATCTACAAACTTCTCGGCGGCGCGGCGCGGCAGAGGATCCGGCTCTACCTCGATGTCGGCGATACGCCGGAAGCGTATTTGAAGGCTAAGTCTCTAGGGTTCACGGCGGCGAAGTCGGGCTTCATCAATGCCGAGAAAGACCTGATCGATCCGAGCGTCACGGTGCGCAAGGGCATTCAAAAAATGGAAGCGGTGCGAAAGGCAGTGGGCGATGACTTCGACATTTGCCTCGATCCGCATGGGCGGCTGACGACGCCGATGGCGGTGCATTTCTGCACGGCGATCGAACCGCTGCGGCCGCTGTTTGTCGAAGAACCTACGCAGCTTGAAGATCTCGGGGAACTGGCTCATTTGCGGTCAAAGACGAAAGTCCCGCTGGCGACCGGCGAACGGCATTTCACCAAGCACGCATTCACGGAGATGTGTTCGCGGCATCTGGTCGATATCGTGCAGCCGGACGTATGTCATGCGGGCGGGATCTTGGAGATGAAGAAAATTGGGACGATCGCGGAGGCGTATCGCATCGAGATGGCGCCGCATAATCCGCAGAGCCTGGTATCGACGCTGGCGTCGATGCACGTCGATGCGACGACGCCGGCTTGTACGATTCAGGAGTTCACGATCAAGAGCGATCCTTGGCTGCTCGATTTGTTCCAAGGCGCGAAGGTGGATCACAAGAACGGCTTCGCCGATTTGCCGTCGAAACCGGGGCTGGGCTGCGATTTGGATGAGAAGGTCGCGGCGGCGCATCCGTACAAACCGGTGAAGCGGCCGGAATACAAGTTTGCCGACGGGGCGGTCGCGGACCAATAATAGAACCTTATGCGAATCGCCGTTGTCGGACTCGGTTTTATGGGCAGCACTCACCTGAAGGGGCTGCATTCGGTGAAGGGAGCGACGCTCGGCGCGGTGGTGTCGGCCGATCCGAAGCGGCGGTCGGGCGATCTGAGCGCGATTCAAGGCAACCTTGGCGGGCCGGGGGAGAAGCTCGATTTTTCGAACGTCGCGCAGTATGAGACGCCGGAACAGGCGTTCGCCGATCCGAATATCGACGCGGTCGATTTGTGTGTTCCGACGGACCTGCACAAGCCGCTGACATTGGCGGCGCTGAAGGCGGGCAAGCATGTGCTGGTCGAGAAGCCGATGGCGCTATCGCTCGGCGAGTGTAGCGAGATGCTGGAAGCGGCGGATGCGGCTGGGAAGATTTTGATGGTTGCGCAGGTGCTGCGGTTCTTTCCGGCCTACGCGGCGCTGCGCGCGGCGCTGCGGAGCGGCGGGTTGGGCGCGGTTCGCAGCGCGTTGTTCCGGCGGCGATGTGCGGCGCCGGCATGGAGCAAGTGGTTGAAGGAATCGGACAAGAGCGGCGGCGGCGTGTTCGATTTGTTGATCCACGACGTGGATATGGTCTATCACCTGTTCGGCATGCCGGAGGCGGTGACGGCGACCGGGTACGAAAATCTGAATGCGGGCATCGATGTGATCACCGCGAATTTTCATTACGCCGAGATCGGGTCGGTGGTTGTGACGGGCGGGTGGCATCATCCGAAGGCGTATCCGTTCTCGATGGAGTATACGGTGAGCACCGATGGCGGCACGCTCGATTATTCCACCGACAACCGTCCGCCGAAGTTGTATAAGGCCGATGGTGAGGCGGAGGAGTTGCAGCTCGACGATGTCGACGGCTACGCGGCCGAAATCCAGTACTTCGCCGATTGCGTCAATGAAAACAAGAAGCCGGTGATTTGTTCTCCGGTGGAGTCGGCGCTAAGCGTGCGATTGGCGCTGGCGATGAATGAGTCCCGCGCTCATGGCGGCTCGAAGGTGCAGCTGTGAAACCGAAGATTCTGATTCCGATCGGGGACGCGTCGGAGGCGCTCGATACGGTCTATCCTATTTGGCGCGTGATTGAAGAGGGCTATGAAGCGGTCGTCGCGGGGCCGGAGAAGCGCGTGTATCACCTGGTGATGCACGAGATTCCGCCGGGTTGGGATTTGACGAAGGAGTCGCCGAGCTACCACTGGAAATCCGATATCGCTTACGCGGATGTGAAACCGGAAGAGTACGCGGGGATGTTCGTCAGCGGCGGACGCGCGCCGGAGTATCTGCGCTATAACGAAGACCTGTTGCGCATCACTCGTCACTTTTTCGACGCGCAAAAGCCGGTGGCTGTGGTCTGCCACGGCGTCGAGATCGTGGCGGCGGCGGATGTGATTCGCGGGCGGCGGATGGCGACGGTGCCGAAGTGCAAGCTGGATGTCGAGTTCAGCGGCGGGACGTTCGTCAACGACCGGTGCGTGCGAGACGGCAATATGGTCTCGGGCCGCACGTGGCATGACAATCCGTACTTCATCGGCGAGTGGATGCGGATGCTGAAGGAATCCATCGCGGTTAATCCGTCATGACGCGGCGTGTCTTGCTGGCCGGGCTGATTCCGCGCTCGAAGACCGCGGCGTTTGCGTACAGCTTCAAAGGGTTTCCGAACTGGCCGCTGGATCGATCGTTCGCGATGGCGAAAAAGCTGGGCTATACGGGAGTCGAGCTGTTCGAGCCACGGAAGGCGATGGCGATCGAGGTTCGCGAGCTGGTCGCCAAGCATAAGCTGCCGGTAGTGAGCCTGATGGAAGACGTGCGGCTGACGGGCGATGAAAAACAGAGTCTCGATCAACTGGATCATTCGTTGCGGTTGGCGAAAGAGATTGGCCGGCCAGTGGTGGAGACGATTGTCGGCGGGAAGCCGCCGGAGTGGCCGCAGTTGAAGGAGCAGTTTGAACGGCGGCTAGAGAAGTGGACCGAACGCGCCGAGAAACACAAAGTTGTGGTCGCGATCAAGGCGCACATTGGTTCGGCGCTGCATACGCCGAAGGACGCGGCGGAGTTGTGCCGCACGATGAAGTCCCGCTATTTCAAACTGAACTTCGACTACAGCCATTTTCAATTGCAGGGATTTTCGTTGACCGAATCTCTGGACGCGGCGCTGCCGTTTGCGGCGATGGTGCATATCAAAGATTCCGTCGGGGATGCGGCGAAGTACCGGTTTGTGCTGCCGGGCGCGGGGTCGATTGACTATGCCGGCTACGCGAGGGAACTGGCGGCGAGAAAATACGGCGGCCCCGTGGTCGTGGAGGTTTCTTCGCATGTGTTGCAGGAGAAGACCTTTGAACCCGAGGCCGCGGCTCGGTTTGTGGCCGAGAAGGTGATGGGGCACTTCAGGGCGCGTTAGTTGTCGAAGATTTTCACGACGAAGGCGTCTTGCGTGCCATTCAGCGTGGGTTGGAGCGCGCCTTGGGCGGGGAAGTTAGCCGAGGTCGTTCGTCCGGCGACGTGGATGTTTTTCGATGCATCGGTAGCGACGGAAGTAGCTATATCGCCGCCGCTTCCGCCGATGGCCGCGGCGAATGAATAGCCGTTGAGACCGGGCTTAATCGCCGAGACATAAGCGTTGCTGAAGTCGGTAGGCGTCGTGGGCATCGGGGAATTGACGTTGACAAACAGGTTGCTGGCGTTGCCGGCGACGATTGGACGAAGCAGGCCGTCGAGGGCGATGCCGAGGACGTTAGATTCTAGAATCGAAGATTCTAGAATCAGAGTACTGCAACAAACGAAGTTACGCAGCGAGTAACTTGACGATGTCCTCGATAGCGCGGTCGGCCTTGTAGTATGCGTTTTCGAGTGCGGAGTGGGGTTTGTGATCGGGCGACGGCCGATGGTGAAAGCGGCTGTTGGCAAGGGGGCCGCACAAGCGTTTGTGAAAGAACAGGAACAGTAGTGCCACAGTAATGCCTTTGGTGGTGAGCCTGTAG
>VFZW01000123.1 GCA_016871055.1 Acidobacteriota bacterium | reverse complement strand
GGCGATCCAGTCGGCGCTGACCACCATTGAGTTGTTGGAGACCGAGTTGCTGGCCAACGCACAGTCGGTCGGCGCGCACATGCTGGATTCGATCCGCGACTGGCCGCGGCGGTTCCGGTGTGTGGGCGATACCCGCGGGCTCGGGTTGATGATCGGTATCGAACTGGTCAAAGACCAGGCGACGAAAGAACGGGCGCCGGAACTGCGCAATGAAGTCGTGCTGCGGATGTTCGAGAAGGGCGTGCTTATCCTCGGCGCCGGGGCGAATTCGATCCGTCTTTGTCCGCCGCTGGTGCTGACGCGCGAGCAGGCGGACTTCGCGCTTGCGGCGCTGGCCGAGACACTTGCGGAGCTGGGCGGTTAGACTAGTCCGAAGTGCCTCCTTCCATTCTCGACATCGGCTGTGGCGTTAACAAGTACCCCGGCGCGACGGGTATCGACCGGCTTTCAAACACCGCGGCGGATATCGTGTGGGATCTCGACAAGTTTCCGTGGCCGGTGGAGGCGGAGTCGTTCGATCAGGCGCGGATGATTCACGTGATCGAGCACGTCGGCGACGTGATGGCGACCATAGCCGAGGTTCATCGTCTGCTCAAGCCGGGGGGGCGAGTGATCATCGAAACGCCGCACTACACCGATTTCAGTTCGTGGTGCGATCCGACGCACCGCTGGCACTTGAACAGCTTTTCGTTCCGGTACTTCGGCGACGACGACGCGGGCTTCGGCTACTACACCGGCGTGCGGTTTCGCGAGGTGGCGATTCACGTTAAACTACTGGCGCTCTGGCGGTACCTGGGGTTTCAGGCCCTGGTCAATGCGTCGCGGCGGTTCCGCCTTTTTTGGGAGCACTACCTCTGCTTTGTCGTCAGAGGCAAAGTGGTGCGGTTTGAATTCGAAAAGGTCTAAAGCAGGTAGAAGCCGCTTTCGACGCCTTCGTTTTTGATGCGATTCCAGATCACACGCGCGGTTCGCCGGACGCCGTCTCGTTCGACTTCCAGCACCATGCTGCTGGCGAGCGCGGCGTACATGTGTTCGACGCGCATGCCGTGTTCGCTGACGTCGAGCAGGCGGCCGGGGATGGAGACCTTCTCGACGCGCAGCACGACCATGCCGTTGGCCTCGAACCGTGGCTCGGTGCGGCGATCGTCGGCCGCGACCGGCGCGTCGTGGTTCAGTTCCGGGTTCGTCATACGGATTCCACTCCCGCTTCAACGCCACGGCTTTCGGCGTCATATTGTTTCAGCTTTCTGCTCAAGGTCCTTCTGGAAATTCCCAGCAGCTGCGCCGCCTTTTCCTGGTGGCCGCCGGTTTGCTGGAGCACCTGAAGAATAAGGCGCTTTTCCATGTCCTGGAGCATGGCGCCGGCGTGATCTTCGATGCCTTCGTGCACCGATTGATAGAGTCGCTTCAAGTCGCTGTCCTGCTCGGGTAGCGCCGCGTAGTGCTCTTGCAACCGGTCGGGCAGATCGAGGGTGCGGATCTCATCGCCCCGCACGGTGACGGCGCACATGCTGATCACGTTGCGCAATTCGCGTACATTGCCCGGCCAGGAGTAGGACTCGAGCGTACTCTTCGCGTCGTCGGTGATCGCCAGGTCTTCGCGCGCGGCTTGGACAAACAACTCGGCCAGCGGCGCGATGTCTTCGGCGCGCTGCCGCAACGGAGGAACGGCGAGCCGGAACTGCGCCAGGCGGTGGAATAGATCGGCGCGGAATCGTCCGGCCGCCACCGCCTCTTCCAGATTTTGATTCGTCGCGGCGACGAAGCGCACCTTCGACTGCACCGGAGTGCGCCCGCCCACACGGAAGTAGGGCAAGCCGTCCAAGACACGCAGCAGCTTCGCCTGCGTCTTCAGTTCCAGATCTCCGACCTCGTCCAAGAACAGCGTTCCGCCGTCGGCGAGTTCGAACATGCCGGTGCGGGGCAAGTCCTGTTCGCCCGATGGCGGGTTGTCGCTGCCAAATAGCTCCAGCTCAATGAGATGATCCGGGAGCGCGGCGCAGTTCAGGTTGACCCACGGACCGTCGGACCGTTTGGAAAAACAGTGCAAGGCGCGTGCGACGATCTCTTTTCCGGCGCCGCTTTCGCCCTCAATCAGGACCGTGGCGTCGGCGTGGGAGACCAGTTGCGCGGTGTCGAGCAGGCTGCGCATGGCGCGGCTGTTCGCAACGACAGGGACTCCAAGAAAACAATGGGTGATGCCTCGCATAGTGGCTCTATAGCTATCTTGCGGCGGTTCGCGCAACGGCGAAAGCCGCGCTTCTCTGGGTTGTACCCGGAAAAAGACCCTAGAACCAATGAACTAAGTTTTTGCGCCTTAGGAGGACAAGTTGTCTCATTCCCAACAGATACGAGATCGGTGCGCCAGGAAACAGCCTTAGTTCCTATCGGAATACTCCTTCTATGTCGATAACTACGGTAAGCCCCAAAGCGTGTTTGCGCGCAGTTGCGCAGGAATGTCTTCTCGATGAACCCTGTTCCCAATCCGAGAATCGCGTCGTTTCCGGCGCATGCCCGCCGCTTCATCGTGCTGACGACAGTGCTAGGCGCGGCTGGACTGATTCACGGCCTGACGCATTTCCAAACGACGGACATGGTCCGCTTCCTCAGCTACTTTACGCTGGCGGTGCTTGCGGCGGGCTTGCGTGTCGGGTTGCCGACAATTAGCGGAACGCTGTCGATCAATTTCCTGTTCATATTGATCGGGCTGGTGGAACTGTCGCTGTCCGAGTTGCTGGTGATGAGCACGGTGGTGACGATCATCCAATGTCTCATCGCGCGTGAACGGAGGCCCACGGCGGTGAAGGTTGTCTTTAACGTCGCGGTCAGCGTGATTGCGATCTACACGGCGCGGGCGGTGTACGTCTATCAGCCCATTCAGGTCCTCGGGCTGAACCTTACCATTGCGTTGCTGCTGTCGTCGGTGGTCCTGTTCATCTCGTTCACGATTCCGGTCGCGGTAGCGATTGCGTGGACGGAGAAGAAGAATATATTCGCTACGTGGAAGGAGTGCAGCCTTTGGTCGCTTCCATATTATCTGGCGGGCGCGGCGACGGCAGGGTTGGTGACGACGCTGAACCGCACGATCGGCTGGCAGCTTGCGTTACTTCTGATTCCGGTGGTCTATCTGATCACACGCTCGTATCAACTCTATATGGCACGGTTCGACGACAGTCTGCGCCATGCCGAGGAGATGGCGAACCTGCATTTGCGCACCATCGAAGCTTTGGCGCTGGCGATTGAGGCGAAAGACGCGACGACGGCCGAGCATCTGGAACGGGTACAGACCTATGCTTTGGAGATCGGCAAGGAGCTTGGTCTGTCGCACGATGAGATCGAAGCGCTGCGAGCGGCGGCGCTGTTACACAACATCGGCAAGCTGGCGGTGCCTGAGCATATTCTGTCCAAGCCCGGGCGCCTAACGCCGGACGAGTTCGAGAAGATGAAGATCCATCCGATCGTGGGAGCGGAAATTGTGGAACGCGCCCACTTTCCGTATCCGGTGGCGCCGATCGTCCGCTCGCACCACGAACGGTGGAACGGCGAAGGATATCCGGATGGGTTGAAGGGCGAAGAGATTCCGATCGGCGCGCGCATCCTCTCGGCGGTCGATTGCTTCGACGCGCTATCGACCGACCGTCAGTACAGGCGCGGTCTGCCGCTGGAAGAGGCGCTGGCCTTTGTTGTGAAAGAGGCCGGTCATTCCTTCGATCCGCAAGTCGTTAGCATCCTGCAGAACCGCTGGCGGGAATTGGAAAAGAAGGTCAAGGCGAACGCGGGGTCGATCAAGGAGTTGTCGACCAACGTGATTGTGAGCCGGGGAAAGCCGGCCGCCGGATTCGCGGAAGCGGCGCAATCGCTGCCGGCCAAACAGACGCCTTCGGAAACGAGCGCACCGGGTTTTTTGGACTCGATCGCCGCGGCGCGGCTCGAGGTGCTGACCTTGTTCGAATTGAGCAGCGATCTGGGGAGTTCGCTGAGCCTGCAAGAGACGTTGTCGGTTTTGGCCGCGCGGTTGAAGAGGCTGGTGCCGTACGATTCGCTGGCGATTTACTTCTTGCGCGATAAGTCGCTGGTACCGGAGTATGTGACGGGCGAGAACCTGCGGCTGTTCTCGACTCTGCATATCCCGTACGGCCAGGGGTTGAGCGGATGGGTAGCCGAGCGGCGGCAGCCGATCTTAAACGGCAATCCGTCGGTTGAGCCGGGTTACTTGAACGACCCGGCGAAGTTTTCGACCTTGCGCTCGGCGCTGGCGCTGCCGCTGGAAGGAGCCGACCGTGTGGTTGGCGTGTTGGCGCTCTATCACGGCGAGAAGGACTTCTTCTCGCGCGACCACCTTCGCATCCTAAACGCGATCAGCGCGAAGCTTCCGAACTCGATCGAGAATGCCCTCAAGTTCCAGGCGGCGGAGACGACGGCGACGACCGATTACCTGACGGGACTGCCCAATGCCCGCAGCCTGTTCGAGCGGTTAGAGGAAGAACTGGGCCGCTGCCGCCGCAACGGACAGACGCTCGAACTGCTGGTATGCGATCTGAACGGGTTCAAGACGGTCAACGATCGTTACGGTCATCTGGAAGGCAACCGGGTCTTGCGCGAGGAGGGAACCCGTCTGCGCGAGAACTGCCGCGCATACGACTACGTGGCGCGAATGGGCGGCGACGAATTTGTCATCCTGATGCCGGGAATTCCGCCGGGTAACTTTGAAGCGCGCGCCGCGCAGCTTTCCCAACTGGCCGCCGATGCGGGGCGCATGATCACTTACGAAAACATGTTGTCATGCGCGGTGGGTCACGCCAGGTATCCGGAGGACGGCACCGATGCCGAAACGCTGATTGGCGTGGCGGATCAGCGGATGTATCGGAACAAACGCATGATGAAGGGCTTGCCGATGACGACTCCGTCAAAGGGGCATCAATCGGGGCAGGCGATCGTGGACGCGGCGGCGCTGGCGACGAAGAAGTAGGCGTTGTCCTTGACGCTCGGGTATTTATCCGCATTTGCAGTTGTGGAGGTGACCGCTTGCCGCCGCGCGCCGCTCGGTACGGCGAGAGGCCTCATGTGATATAGTTCCGGGCGCTCCACCCAAAAAGGAGAGCCGCTCAATGACAACCTTGACCCAGTCTCAATCCCGAGCCACTGCGATTCTTTTGGGGACCGCGATGTTGGCGGCGATCGTGTTCTGGTTCGCCGCGGCCGTACCGTATTTCACGACGAACCGGGAAGCATTCGGCCGTTATCCGGATTTGTACTGGGACCGGCGCATCGCGTTGTGGATTCACATCGCCGGCGGGACCGTCGCAATGTTTATCGGCCCGATACAAATTTGGCTTGGCGAAACGCGACAGCGATTGGCGCTGCATAAGACGCTGGGACTGGCGTACCTGGGCGGCGTGGCGGTGACGTGCGCGGCGGCGTTTCAACTCTCGTTGACTTCTCCGGTGGGACTTATATTTTCCGGCGGATTGTTCGGGATGGCGCTGGCTTGCAGTGTCGCGACTTCGATCGCTTACCTGGCGATCGCGCGACGCGATTTCGTGCAACACCGCGAGTGGATCATTCGAAGCTATATTGTCATTTTGTCGTTCGTCGTGTTCCGGTTGATCGCTGTTTCGCTTGAGGCCGCCGGTGTTGGAGGCACGGGGATGGAGGGCGACACGATACGCGCGTCCTTTGCGGCGTGGGCGTCGTGGTCGATTCCCCTGCTGGTCACCGAAGTCTGCCTTCAACTGCCGAAGTTGCGAGGGCGCTGAGAGCTAGCGGCTGGCGCGGATGTGATCGGCGATTGCCTGGGAGAACGCTTCGACGAATGGCCGGCCGCCCATCCTGAGGTTTTCCATTGTCATGAATTCATACGGAATGTCCGGCTGCACACCGACGTTTTCGACGTAGTTTGAAGTCGGATTGCCGTCGGCCATGACGGGATGCTGTCGGTGATGCATGGCAATCGTCGCCGATGAGAGGGCTTCCGAGAACACCCCGAATGCGTAGCTGGTGACGGTTCCACCGGCGCCATTCGAACGCACGCCGAATGTCGGGCCCCGGCGAGCGTCCTGCAACGCGGCGGGGAAGCCGTCGCCGGCCGAGGTGGAGAACTCGTCGGTGAGGATCATTAGCAAGCAGTGCGAAGAAATTTACACTCAGGGGCCAACCCCGGCGGCGATACAATGGCTGGACCCGGATGACCTCGCCTCATTTGCGCTGGCGCATCGCCGCACTACTGTCTCTTTCGACCGTCATCAACTACATCGATCGCCAGACGCTTTCCGTTCTCGGACCGCACTTGGAGGCCGAGTACAATTGGACGCATTCGGACTTCGCGTTGATCGTTATCGCCTTTCGCGTTGCGTACACGGTTGGGCAGTTTGTCAGTGGACGGCTGATCGATAGGATCGGAGCGGGGCGTGGGCTGACGATTTCGGTTGCGTTCTACTCGATCGTGGCGATGGCGACGAGTTTGGCTACCGGGTTTCGCGGATTCATTGGGTTTCGATTTTTGCTGGGCATAGGTGAATCCGCCAACTGGCCGGCGGCGACCAAGGCGGTGTCGGAGTGGTTTCCGAGCCGCGAGCGGGCGTTGGCGGTGGCGATCTTCGACAGCGGTTCGTCGATCGGAGCGGCGATCGCTCCGGCACTGGTGCTGGGTATTTACAACTACGCCGGCGGATGGCGGGCAGCGTTTCTGTTCACCGGCGCGTTGGGATTTGCGTGGCTGATTCTGTGGCGGATGACGTACCGCGAACCCGAGAGGGTTGCCGATGAGACTCCGCCGGACAAGATCGCGGCGCGGGAACTGCTGCTCTTTCCGCAGACGTGGGGCGTGATCGCCAGCCGCGCGTTGACGGACCCGGTGTGGTTCCTGATCGCCGACTGGTTTGCGATCTACCTTGTCTCGCGCGGCTTCCGGATCGAGGACAGCGCGCTGGCGTTCTGGGCGCCGTTTCTGGCGGCCGATCTCGGCAATTTCGCCGGCGGCGCCGCTTCGAGCTGGTTGATCCGGCGCGAGTGGCCGGTGGGCCGGGCGCGCAAGGCGATCGTGATTCCCGGCGCGCTTGGCATTTTGCTTCTGATCCCCGCGACGACCGCGCCCAGTCTGTTCGCGATCACCGCGTTGTTTGCCGGCGCGACGTTTTCCTACGCGGCGTTTTCAACGATCGCCAACACGTTGCCCGCGGACTGCTTTACGCCGGGCGCCGTGGCGTCGGTGAGTGGCATGAGCGGCGCTTTCGCCGGAGCCGGAACAATTTTGGCGACATACGTTGTCGGCCTCGTGGCCGATACGATCGGTTTCCGCGCGGCGCTGATGGGAGCGAGTTTCATTCCGCTGTTGGGCGCGGCGCTGTTGCTGGCGCTGATACGGAACAACCAGCACACGGGGCGCGGCGTGGTGCGGAGCGTTTAAGCCGCTGGCCCTGTCCGCGCGAATACCCTGGCTTACCGTCGAAGAGGCGAAGAGATTCCGGGAAGCCTTGCCGCCAGATCAAGACCGGACTGTCTCCCGAAACTCCTGCCACGGCGCGGTTTCGATCCGGGTTAGTCTGCTTGCGCCCACGCGGCGAACATGAGACGATCCGTTGATCGTATGCGAATCAACCGGCGAGATTGGATCAGAACGTCCCTTGCATTGCCGTCCTTGGCGGCCGTGGCGCAGCAGCCGAAGCTCAAGATCAAGCGCGTCGATCCATACGTCTTCAAGATCGGCGGCCGGGGCGGATATGTCTGCTGCCGCGTGGAGACCGAGGACGGCCTTCATGGCTGGGGCGAGGGCACCACGCCGCCAAACGTTACGCCCGTCACCGCGCAGATCCGTTCGCTCGGGAAGCTCATTCAAGGCGAGCCGGCCTGGGATATCGAACGGTTGTGGCGCAAGATGTATATCACCGAGGAAAACACACTCGGCGGGACACTTTTCGCGGCGATTAGCGCGATTGACATCGCACTTTGGGACATCGTCGGCAAGCAGTTGAATGTGCCCGTCTATAAACTGCTCGGCGGCAAAATCCATCCAACTTTGCGCATCTACACGAGCTATCGGTGGGGCAACATTCCGCGGACCGCGGCCGCTTACCACAAGCGAACGAAGGAGCTGATCGCTCAAGGCGCAACGGCGGGCAAGTGGGATCCTTTCGGCGAATACCCCGGACCCGACCGGCAGCTATCGACCGAGACGCTGAACGAAGTGCGCGAAATGGTCCGGGGCGTGCGGGAAGCTGGGCCCGCGTTCGACATTTGCGTCGAGGCGCACGGCAAATTCAACTTGGCGACGGCGGGCCGGATCGTCAAGATGCTCGAACCCTTCGATGTGTTTTTCCTTGAAGAGCCTGTGCCTCCGGAGAACGTCGATGCCATGGCGATCCTGCAGCATTCAACCAACATTCCCATCTCGACGGGCGAAGGCCTGCAGACGCATTGGAACTACAAGGAACTGTTGCAAAAGCAGGCTGCGCGCATCATCCAGCCGGACGCGGCGCGCGCGGGCGGTATCACGGCGATGAAGAAAATTGCGGCGATGGCGGATGCGCATTATGTGTCTGTGGCGCCGCATAATCCCAATGGACCGATTTGCACCGCGGCCTCCATTCACGTTGCCGCTTCGATACCCAACTTCGTGATCATGGAGGAGGGCAATACGCGAACCGAAGAGTACGGCGAAGTATTCAAGGATGGTTGGAAGGCGTCCCTGTCGCACTGGGAGATCCCGGAGTCGCCTGGCTTGGGTGTCGATCTTTCCCCGCGATTCGTCAAGGCGCACCAGACGAACGAGTAAGCGAAACTAGGTCATGGCCATCCTCCGTCGCTACCTTCGGGACCACATCCCGATGGCCGCCTTTGCGCTTGTACTCGCCACGATCAACCAGGTCTTTTCGCTGCTCGATCCACTGATCTTTCGGCACGTGATCGACGAGTACGCGACCAAGTACCAACAGTACACGATCGAACAATTTTTTCGAGGCGTAGCGCTGTTGCTGGGAGCGACAGTCGGCGTCGCGTTCGTTTCGCGCGTCGCCAAAATATTCAGGACTATGTGATCAACCGCATCACGCAGCAGATCGGCGCGCGCATGTACGCCGATGGGATCCGGCACTCGCTCAGTCTGCCGTATCAAGTCTTCGAAGATCAGCGTAGCGGCGAGACCCTCGGCAAATTGCAGAAGGTCCGCACCGACGTCGAGAAGTTTATCCAGGTCTTTATCAACATTTTGTTCAGCACGCTGGTGGGCGTGGTCTTTGTGATGATCTACGCGTTCAACGTGCACTGGGCGATCGCGCCGGCGTTCTTTCTGACGATTCCGATTCTCGGCACGTTGAGTTCGGTGTTGAGTAAACGGATCAAGAAGATTCAGAGTGAAATCGTGAAGGAGACGACGGCGCTGGCTGGGTCGACGACGGAGAGCCTGTGTAATATCGAACTGGTGAAGAGTCTGGGTCTGGCGAAGCAGGAGGTGGAGCGGCTGAATTCGACCACGGGCGCGATCCTCGAACTCGAGCTAAAGAAGGTAAAGTATCTGCGCAGCCTGAGCTTTATCCAGGGCACTTGCGTGAACTTTCTGCGCACGAGCATTTTGTTCTTCATGCTGTACTTGATCTTCACGCAACAGATCACGGTCGGCCAGTTTTTCAGCCTGCTGATCTATTCGTTCTTTATCTTCGGGCCGTTGCAGGAGTTGGGAAATGTCATCAACGTCTACCGCGAGACGGAGGTCTCGCTGAAGAACTTCGCCGATATTCTGGCGATGGCGCCCGACACGCAACCGGCGAATCCGGTTGCCGTGGGGCGGCTGGATTCCATGGCGTTCGACGGCGTGACGTTTCAACACCAGAGCGCGGCCAAGCCGGCGCTTTCCGACATTCGGTTTACGGTGAATCGCGGGGAGACGATTGCGTTTGTCGGGCCGTCGGGGGCGGGGAAGTCGACGCTGGTGAAGTTGCTGGTTGGATTGTACCGGCCGAAGTCCGGGCGGATTCTGCTGAATGGCACGCCGAACGGCGATATCGACATGGAAGCGTTTCGAGAGCGGATCGGTTTTGTGACCCAGGACACGCAGCTTTTTTCGGGGTCGATTGGAGAGAATCTGCGGTTCGTGCGGCCGGGTGCGACCGATGAAGAGTGCCTGGAGGTGCTGCAACAGGCATCGGCGACGACGCTGTTGGAGCGCGCGGAGAAGGGCTTGGCGACGCGGATCGGCGAGGGCGGCGTGAAGGTCTCCGGCGGAGAGAAGCAGCGGCTGTCGATTGCGCGATCGTTGCTGCGGCAGCCAGATTTGATGGTGTTCGACGAGGCGACGTCGTCGCTCGATTCTCTGACCGAAGAGGAGGTTAGCGCGACGATTCGAGATGTCGCCAGCCGACGCTCGGCGATATCGATTTTGATCGCGCACCGGCTATCGAAGATTTTGCACGCGGACCGGATTTACGTCTTGGAGCGCGGCAGGATTGTCGAGGAAGGGGCGCACGCGGAACTGCTCGAACGGAAGGGGTTGTATTTTGCGATGTGGCGGCAGCAGGTAGGCGAGCCGGAAGCGCTAACGGCTTAGTGGCAGGTCTTCTTCTCGGCCATTTTGCGCGACAGCGCGGCCATCAGGCGTTTCGACACCGCGTCCGGCACCGCTTGCGGCTCCATGCCTTTGTAGACTTGCAGCGTCTTCTTCGTCGTGTCGACGACTACCCAGCAGTTTGGGCATTCGTTGACATGCTTTTCCAACTCGGCGCGGTTGTCTGGCGTCGCGTCTTCGTCGAGATAGGCGTTTAGCTCCGCCAACAGCTCTTTACATGTAAGCAAACGCGTCCTCTCCCTTGCGCTTAAATTGCCGCGTCAGCCGCTCCCGAAGCTGCAAACGCGCGCGCAGCAGGCGGCTTTTCACCGCCGCAACCGACAATCCCAACGCCTCGGCCGTTTCCTCGGTCGACAGCTCTTCGACGTCCCGCAACTGAAACACGGTTCGGAACGACGGCTTCAAGCTTTCAATGGCCTCATCGAGCAAAACGCGAAGCTCTTCCTGCCCGTACTTTTGCTCGGGATTTCCGTCCCACACGGCAATTTCGCGCGTGACGGTTTCCTCGCCCGTTTCGATCTCTTCGTCGAGCGAGACCACTTTGTCGCCGCGCCGTTTTCTAAGCTTCATCAGCGCTTCGTTGACGGCGATGCGGACAATCCACGTGTAGAACTTCGAATCGCCTTGGAACCGATCGAGGTGCGTGTAGGCCTTTAAGACCGCGTCCTGCAGCACGTCCTCGGCGTCTTCGTCGTTCTGGGTGATGTTGCGCGCAAGCCGGTAGATCTTCCGGTCGTATTGCTGAACCAGCGCCGTGAACGCATCGTCGTCGCCGGCTTTGGCCCGCTCCACAAGTACCGCTTCGTCAAAACCCGCTATCATCTTCGCCTTATCCCGACTACTATAGCAACGCGTGGGCACAAAGCACCGCATGCTCGCCGTAATCGCGGCCATCATATACTAGTCGATGAGCCTCAAGGCGAAAACGATTCGTCTTTCCCTCACTTTTTCCTCAATCCCATGAGCTGTTTCGTCATCACTCTGCCGGACGGCAGCAGCAAAACCGTCCCTCGGGGCGCGCGTCCGCTTGACGTCGCCCAATCGATCTCCGAACGCCTCGGCGACGCGTCAATCGTCGCGCGCGTCAACGGCGTTTTGTGGGATCTCACCCGGCCCTTTGAGGGCGATTCGTCGCTGCAACTGCTGACTACGAAAGACCCCGAGGCGCTCGAGGTTTACCGCCATTCGACCGCGCACTTGCTCGCGGCCGCCGTGTTGGAACTCTATCCCGAAACGCAACTCGGCATCGGCCCGCCGATCGACACCGGGTTCTATTACGACTTCGACCGCCCCACGCCGTTCACGCCCGACGATCTCGAAAAGATCGAAGCGAAGATGTGGGAGATTCAGGCGCGTGATCTGAGCTACGACCGCATCGCGACTCGCAAGGACGAAGGGTTGCAGAAGTACGGCAACATGTGGATGAAGTGCGAGCTCATTCAAGAGCGCGCCGACGAAGTGTTCAGCGAATATACGCTCGGCCCCGCGTTCATCGACTTCTGCCGTGGCCCGCACGTGCCGTCGACCAAGAAAATCAAGGCGTTCAAACTGCTCTCCATCGCCGGCGCTTATTGGAAGGGCGATGAAAAGCGCAAGCAGTTGCAGCGAATCTACGGCACCGCGTTCTTCACGAAGAAGGAACAGGATGAGCACCTGGCGCGCATCGAGGAAGCCAAGCGCCGCGATCATCGCAAGATCGGCGCGGAGCAGGACCTGTTCTCGATTCAGGAACTCGCCGGTCCGGGGCTCGTGTTCTTCCATCCGAAGGGCGGGATCATCCGCAAGACGCTGGAAGACTGGATGCGCGAAGCGTATTTGCAGCGCGGCTATTCGCTGGTCTACACGCCGCACGTGGCCCGCGTGGATCTTTGGAAAACGTCGGGACATTTCGGCTTCTATCGCGAGAACATGTTCACGGTCATGCCGCTCGACGACGCCGAGTATCAGCTGAAGCCGATGAACTGCCCGTGCCACATTTTGATCTATGCCCGCAAGCCGCATAGCTACCGCGATCTGCCGCAACGGCTGGGCGAACTCGGTACGGTGTACCGGTATGAGCGCTCGGGCACCATGCACGGCCTGATGCGCGTCCGTGGATTTACGCAGGACGACGCGCACATATTCTGCACGCCGGAGCAGGTGGAAGAAGAGATCGTCAGTTGTTTGGAGTTCGCGCAGGACACGCTGCACACGTTCGGTTTCACGCAGTACAAAGCCGAAATTTCGACGTGGGACGGCGGCGCGAGCGGCAAATACGACGGCTCGCCCGAGCAGTGGCGGTTGGCCGAGAACGCGCTGCGCCGCGCGGTCGAAAAACTTGGCATCGAAGCGAAAGTTGTGCCCGATGAAGCCGCGTTCTACGGACCGAAGATCGACGTCAAACTCGTCGATGCAATCGGCCGTTTGTGGCAGCTATCGACTGTGCAGTTCGACTTCACTCTGCCGCGCCGCTTCAATCTCGAATACATCGGCGAAGACAACAAGAAACATCAGCCGCTGATGGTGCATCGCGCGCTGTTCGGCTCGGTGGAGCGCTTCTTCGGCATCCTCGTCGAGCACTATGCCGGCGTGTTTCCAGTTTGGCTTGCGCCGGTGCAAGTATCGGTGTTGCCCATCACCGATAAGCAGAACGACTACGCCAAGCAGGTGGCCGAAGCGCTGGAGGCCGACGGCGTGCGCGTGCATCTCGACACGCGGCAGGAGAAGGTGAATCTCAAGATCCGTGACGCGCAGATGCAGAAGGTGCCGTACATGCTGGTTGTCGGCGGGCGCGAAGCGGAGCAGGGAACTGTCTCTGTGCGCAACCGCAAGCATGGCGATCAGGGCGTTAAACCGCTGGCTGAATTCCGCGAACAAATCAAACAGATGATCGCGTCGCGTGTCCTTAGCGAATAGCTTTGCTCTGGTAATCGGCGCATTGCTGCTGGGCTCGTGGGTGTACTGCGTGTTCACGTGGATCGCGGCGAGAAGGTATCTGCGGCAGGTTGTTCCGGGCGCTTTGAATAGCGAGCCGATCTCGGTGTTGAAGCCGCTGCATGGGCTTGACGAGGGGTTGGAAAAGAACCTGCGCAGTTTCTTCACGCAGGTGCATCCGCATTACGAGATCTTGTTCGCGATGCGGTCAGCGGACGATCCCGCGCACGCGCTGGTAACGCGGCTTGCTTTGGAATATCCCCACGTGCCTTCGCGCATTATTCTAACCGGCGAGCCGCCTTGGCCCAACGCGAAGAGTTGGAGCCTTTCGCTGATGCAGCGAGAGGCGCGGCATAACTTGCTGGTGATGAGCGACAGCGATATCCGCGTCGATCCGCACATGCTGCGGACGCTGGCTCGCGAGTTCGCCAATCCTGGCCTCGCCGTGACGACGTGCCCATATCGCGCGGTGCCGGGCGAGTCGTTTTGGTCGACGCTCGAAGCGATCGGGATGAACACGGAGTTCATTGGCGGCATACTCGTTGCGCGGATGCTTGAGGGGATGAAGTTCGCCGTCGGCCCGACGATTGCGGCGCGCAAGCAGGCGATCGAAGCGGTCGGTGGGTGGGGATACTTGCAGGAGTTTTTGGCCGAGGACTTTGTGCTCGGCCACGACGCGGCGGCGAAGGGACTCGGCGTGGCGCTTTCGAGCTACGTTATCGAACATCGGATCGGTTCGCAGTCGTTCTTGAAAAACGCGATTCACCGCCTGCGTTGGTGCCGTTCGACAAGGCGGTCGCGCCCGGCGGGCTACGTCGGCCAACTCTTTACGAACCCAATACCGATCGCGCTGGTGCTGGTGGCGGTTGCGCCGTTTGCCTGGCCGGCGTTGATCGTGACACTGTTGCTCCGCGCGGTTGCTGCGCATGCGACGAGTCAGCAGGTGCTCGACGATCCCCTGACGCGACGCGCTTGGCCGCTTGTGATTGTGCAGGATTTGGCGAGTTTTGCGTTTTGGGTGGCTGGGTTCTTTGGCAATACGATTGATTGGCGCGGGGAGAAGTATGTGCTGCAAGCGGACGGGCGGTTTACGAAGCGGTAGGTTGCCGCGTTGGTTTGTACGCAAACCGCCGGATCGGATGGTGCGGCGACAACTGTCGGCGCCAGAAGCGCGTGCAAGAGAATGGTAGACTCGGAGTGTGAAATTTCCAGACCGAGTCGAGGCGAAGGCAACGGTGATGATGGGCAAGCCGTGCGTGAAAGGCACCCGCATCCCCGTCTATCTGTTGCTCGAAAAAATGGCGGCTGGCGAGAGCACTGAACGATTGCTCAGCGCATATCCCCAGCTCACGTCCGACGATCTGCGAGCTTGTCTTGAGTACGCGGCTGCGTTAGCGGCCGACGAAGTCATTCTTTGCGAAGCGTGAGATTTCTACTTGACGAAAATCTATCGCCACTTCACGCACGAACGGTTCGCGGCATGGGACACGACGCGGTTTCCGTATTGGAAATAGGGCTCTCCGGCGCCGGCGACGAAGAAGTTCGAAACACTGCGATCGCGGATGAACGCGTGCTCCTCACACTCGATGCGGATTTTGCAAACGTTGTAAGGTACCCACCGGAGGCGACGCTGGGTGTCGTGCGGCTCCGGATTCATCCGGCCACCGAAGACGCAATTGACGAGATGCTCAAGCGCGCGATCCCGAGCGTGGTCGAGGCCAACATACGCGGGAAACTTGTGGTAGTTGACGGGCGTAAGATTCGCATTCGCGGGTAACATCGCTAGCGCGCTGCCGACACCAGGCCACTACTCCACCGTATCCCCCTCTCCCTCGGCGAGGAAGAGGTTCTTCTCCAAATCGTACTGCCGCTGATAAAGATCGGCATACCGCCCGCCAGCTTCGAGCAGCATTTCATGACTACCGCGCTCGACGATCCGGCCATTCTCGACGACTAGAATCTGATCGGCGCGGCGGATCGTGCTCAGCCGGTGCGCAATTACGAACGTCGTCCGGCCTTTCATCAGGTGCGCGAGGCCGGCTTGAATCAGCATCTCCGATTCAGAATCAAGCGACGACGTCGCTTCGTCGAGAATAAGAATTCGCGGGTCGGCCAGAATCGCGCGCGCGATAGCTACGCGCTGTTTCTGCCCGCCAGAGAGCCGCACACCGCGCTCGCCGACGATGGTCTCGTACTTCTCGGGAAACTTCTCGGCGAACTCCTCGACGCGCGCGATGCGAATCGCGTTCATGATCTGGTCTTCGGTCGCGTTCGGTTTTGAAAACGCCACGTTCTCGCGGATCGTGCCGTCGAACAGGAATGTCTCTTGCAAGACAACGCCCAGTT
>VFZW01000122.1 GCA_016871055.1 Acidobacteriota bacterium | reverse complement strand
TCTTCAAGGACGGCATCCTCGACGGTGGCGCCGACCCGCGCCGTCAGCGGTTCATTTTCGGTCGCTAACGACACCCCGGCCAATGAGGTACTCAACCACAGGTTGATTCCCCCGCAGCCTCTCTAGATCGAGCACGTTTTTCCCCTGCTCATCCACCATCCGCAAATCCGCGCCGTGCTCGACGAGCGTTTGCATCACCGAATCATCGATCCCCTTCTCCGCCGCCGCGAAGAACGCCGGGTCACCACCTTTCTTTTTCGCGTTCGGATCCGCCCCCGCCTTCAACAACAACATCATCGGCTCAGTCCCCTGGTGCTTTGTCATTTCGATGGCCCGCTCCAGCGGTAACACTATACTCTGCGGATTCCCGTTTGCGTTGGCGCCCGCCGCCAGCGGTTCCCGTATCACGCTCGCGTTGTTCGTCTCCAGAAATTTGTCCATCGCCCTCATCAACGGCATCACCCCATCCGAGCCCGCTTTGTCGACCTCGGACGTCGCTAACGCGGCGCGCACCGCGTCCAAATCGTCCGCTCGAATCGCATCCTCTAGCGCCCGATCCGTTCTACCCCCTGCCAAAGCATAACTGGCATAAAGAACGAGTACCGGAGACAAGGCCAGCACGAATGCCAATCCGCGCATGGCCGGCGACTTTGCGAGCACGAAAAGGACCGCTGCCCCTGCCAGCAAACCAACCGGCGACAGGAGGTGATTCACAAGCCGTGTCGAGTAGTACTGCGATGGTCCGGCAAACCCAACGCCCACAACAAACCACGCGCTAAGCGCCAGAGTATCAATCGCCACCAACAGCCAGAAGAGGATCTTCATACGTTCAATAGCTGTAGCGCGAAACCGCCGGAAGAATTACCACCACCCCCGCGAAACCGAATCTGTCGACAGATTTTTGGCGCTTTTTCACATACCAATCCCAAATTGGTATATCGTGGTTTACCCGGCGCGAAATGCCTCCAAGCTTCGATTCCATAGGGCTTCCAAGACATTCCAAGGCTCTCGAAATCGGATTGGTACATTGGCACATTTGGCATATACCATATACCAATCCGTCACGTATGTCCGATCAATCGGACGTGTGATCGTGCACGATCTTCCAACCCTTCGCTGTCTTCCGCAGGATCAGCGTGAACTTCCCTGTCGCGTCTCCGCCTCCCGCGGCGCTGCGCGTCAGAAAGAACTTGCCGAGAACAAGATGATGGTCCGCGCCCAGTGCCCGCGACTCGATAATCTCAAAGCGCAGCGCCCCCATCTTCTCGCGCGTGTCATAGGTCCTCAGATACCGCGCCAACACGCCGTCCCGCCCGCGCGACAATTCCTTGCCTAGAAACGTAATCGCCGAAGAGTCTTCGTACGTCTCCACAAACGCCTTGATGTCGCCGCGATTCCACGCTTTGGCCTGCTCATCGAGCGCCTGAACCTGCCCAAACGCAACCGCACAAGAAACTACATAAGTGATTCGAAGCATCGTTCGAGTTTATACTGGCTAATTCGAATGATGGATTTGATTCAACCCGCGAACGCGACCGAGTTGGCGGAAGCCGTCGGCGCCGCGGCCGCTAAAAAACGGTCGATTGCCATCTCCGGCAACGTCACCAAAACGCGCTGGGCCGGGCCTCCGGCCGACGCCGATGCGTGCATCAGCACAACCAAAATGGACCGCGTGCTGCAATACGAGCCAAAAGATCTCACGATCTCGGTCGAAGCCGGCATGCCTTTCGCCGCGTTCACGAAGCTCCTCGCCGACAACCGGCAGATGGTGCCGCTCGATCCGCCTTACTCCGATAACGCCACCGTCGGCGGCGTTATCGCCGCCAATCACTCCGGCCCGCGCCGCCGCTTGTACGGAACCGCGCGCGATCTCGTCATCGGCATGCAATTCGCAACCGTCGAAGGTAAGCTCATCCAATCCGGTGGCATGGTCGTCAAGAACGTCGCCGGGCTCGACATGGGCAAACTGATGATCGGAAGCTGGGGCACGCTCGGCGCCATCGCCACCGTCAACTTCAAACTCATCCCGCTCGAAAAACACACCAGAACATTTTTGAAACGTTTTGATTCGGCCGCCAGCGCCCTCGCCGAGCGAACCAAAATCCTGCAAAGCGTACTCCAACCCGCCGCGGTGGACCTGATCAATAACGACGGCGGCTGGACTCTGGCCATAGGCGTCGGCGGCATCGAAGCGCTTGTCGATCGCTACAGCCGCGAACTCAGCGGCGCCGAAGTTCTCAACGGCCCGGCCGAACGCACATTCTGGCGCGGCATCGAGACTTTCGCCGAGACCTTTCTCGCCGCCAATCCCAACGGTGCGATCGTCCGCTACGCCTCCGCGTTCAAGGATCAACTCGCCGCCCTCGATGGCCACAACGGACCGATACTCGCGCGCGCCGCTAACGGCGTAACGTATCGCTACTACGAAGCCGCGCCCGCCTCGCTCACGCCGATCGCCGGCGCGACGATGTTGATGGAGGCCGGCCCCGCCACCCGCGACGCCGTCACCATGTGGCCCGCGCCCGGTTCCGATTTCCCCGTCATGCAGCGCGTGAAGAACATGCTCGACCCCAAAGGTCTGTTGAACAAAGGACGCCTCTATGGCCGCATCTAACCTGACCAACATCGAAGCGCCCCGCCAAAAAGATCTCGACAAGTGCGTGCATTGCGGACTCTGTCTGAACTCCTGCCCCACGTACCGCGAACTCGGCGTTGAAATGGATTCCCCCCGGGGCCGCATCTATCAGATGGTGCAGGTCGCGGAAGGAAAAGCCGAAATCTCGGAAGACTACATCGAGCACATGGATCTGTGCCTCGCCTGCCGAGGCTGCGAAAGCGCCTGCCCGAGCGGCGTCAACTACGGCCGTTTGATTGAAGCCGCCCGCGCCCACATCGAGACCAACGTGAAGCGCCCGTGGGACATCGAAACGCTGCGCAACTTCGTCTTCGGCACGTTGTTGCCATCCCGCTTTCTGCTTTCGCTCGCCGGGCGCGGTCTGCACTTGTTCCAAGCCAGCGGGTTACAAAAGCTCGTCCGATCGAGCGGCATTTTGAAGCGGTTCGGCAATCTCGAACAAATCGAAATGCTCTCGCCGCCTGCCGAAGCGCCATTCTTCTTCTCGAGCATCGGCAAAGTGTTTCCCGCCGAAGGCGAGAAGCGCCACAAGGTTGCCTTCATGGCCGGTTGCATTGCCAACGTCAGCTTCGCCCGCTTGAATGAAGCGACGGTTCGCGTGCTGCAAAAGAACGGCTGCGAAGTCCACATTCCGAAAGAGCAGAACTGTTGCGGCGCGCTGCACGTCCACGCCGGCCGCAAGGACGACGCGCGCGAACTCGCCAAGAACAACATCGACGCGACCATCGACGGCGGTTTCGACGCCATCATCACCAACGCCGCTGGATGCGGTTCGACACTCAAGGAGTACGACGAACTGCTCGAACACGACGACGCCTATCGTGACAAATCGCTCGCCTTCAAAGCGAAGATGAAGGACGTCAACGAATTCCTCGCGTCGATCGAACTGCGCGCGCCATCGAAGCCACTGAACATGACAGTGACGTATCAGGACTCGTGCCATCTTTGCCACGGCCAAAAAATCCGCGTTCAGCCTCGCAAACTCCTCGGAGCGATTCCCGGCGTGACATTGAAAGAGATGGCGCTCAGCGACATGTGCTGCGGCAGCGCCGGCATCTACAATGTGGTGCACAACGACATCGCGATGAGCCTGCTAAGCAAGAAGATGCAATCGGTCAACGCCACCGGCGCCGAATGCATCGTGACCGCCAACCCCGGCTGCATGATCCAACTCCAAGCCGGCGCAAAAATCCACGGCACCGGCCAACCCGTGCTCCACGTCGTCGAAGTCCTCGACCGCGCCTACCGCAGCTGACGCCGTGCGCTCGCGGATTGTGTACATCGAATCGGATCGGCACCTATCGGGGCAACGCCGCCAGCCACTTCGCGCGCATCTCGTTGTCGATGCGCTTGACGAGCCCATCCGGGTAGGTCTTGTACGGTTGAAACAGATCGAAGTGATCCCGGCCGGGCACGAACTCGCACGCGTTGTTCATACCCTTCGACGCGAGCAGTTCGCAGAACAGCGCAGCCGGTTTCTCTAGATGAAAGTTGTCGTCCCCGCCAACGACCAGGCGGATCTTGCCCGCTAGCTTCGGCCCGAGTGTCGGCCATTTTTCGCGGAGAATTTTCGCCACGTCGTATCGCTCCCAATGGCGAAGAGCATTGGCGTTGAGCGAACCGGTCATGGGATCGAAGGCGGACTCTGGCCGGCCGTCTTCGCCTCGCGGACTGAACGTCCAATTGAACGATGCAAGCTGCCCGCCGTATTCGCCCAGCACCGATTCAAACCGCCAATACTCCTCGAACGACATCACGTTGCGGATCAGGTTACGCGGCGCGCCAGTGGCATCGCGGAACGGATTCTCTGTCGACGCGGGCGTGAAGTCGATTCCGCTGAAACTCCGAAAGTCGAGCGCGTCGGGCGACGTCGGCCACGCGCCTCCAAAGAAGTCCGGGTAGTTGACCTGCAACCAGACCGCACTCCAACCGCCGGACGAATGCCCCATCAGGAATCGCCCGCGCGGTTGCGCCGCGAGTCGGAAACGTTTTTCGATATGCGGAATCAATTCCGTGACTAGAGCGGTCGCCCATGGCCCGTTGTTCACCGAGTCGGCGAAGGCGTGGTGCCCAGTGATCCACGAACCATCGAGATAAATATGCGCGGCGCGGAACGCGCTCGCCGAGTAGCGATCGGCCTCGCGCCATGCTTCGGTGTGGTTATCGCCGAAGCCGTGAACGTGATAGACGGCAGGCAGCGGCGGCGCGGCGTTCGCGGGCAACACGACACCGGCCCGCATGCGAATCGGGCGGCCCCAAAACTTCGACAGCGCCGGACTTTCGAAATCGACAAGCTTCACGGTCGCGGTGTCGGGCGGCTGCGGTTTCGGCGGCGTGACGTGGTTAAGCACCAGCGTTGTTCCGTCGCCGCGCATTTCGACGGTATCGCTAAACAGATCGCCCGAGTCCTGCCGGTCGCGGGCGAACGAATGATCGGGATCGAAAATCGCCATCGCGGAATTCTCGCCGGTTGGCAGTTCCGCGAGCGGAATCGGAAACGCCGGTGTATCGGAATCGATCTCGACGAACCCGCCTGGCGCCAAGCCGCGAACTTCCTTCGCCGTAATCATCGTTTGCCCCGGAATAGGCCCCACCGCCAGCCTTCGTTTCGAAAGCCCCTTCTCGATGAGAACAATCACACGGCCGCTCACAGGGCCTTTGGACACACCTTCGCCAAGCTGGATTCGAAACACTGCGGGGCTTGCGGCGGCCTGGCAAATCAGCGCCGCGTAGACGACGATCCAACGCTGCATAGGTGTTCACCAGAATAGCTGTATTCGAGGCGATTTGCGAAGCATACCGGATGTCTGCCACACTCAAACGTTCATGCGTTTTTTGGTGACATTGGCGCTGGCTCCGGCGGCGCTCGGCGCCCAGACCACCGAGAAATTCTCCTTCGACGTCGAATGGCGACTGATCACGGCGGGTCGCACCGATCTCACCTGGGAACAAAGCGCCGACGGATTCACGGGCCAGCTCGCGTTGCGGTCGACCGGTCTGGTCTCGCGCTTGTTCAAGGTCAACGATATCTACGACGCTCGCGGATCACACGAACTTTGCGCGACCGAGACGCGGCTGCAGGCCGAGGAAGGCAGCCGCAAGCGAGACACGATCGTGCGATGGAATGGAACAAAGTCGCACTATCTCGAGCGCGACCTGCTGAAGAATACCGTGGTCTTGGAACAAAATCTCGATGTGCCGCCGTGCGTGCACGACATCCTGGCGGCGCTTGCAAAGCTTCGCTCGCTGCGAATACTGGGACCTGGCCAGTCGGCAACGCTGCCAATCAGTGACGGAAAAAAGTTCGTCATGGCGCGCATCGACGGCCAGGAGCGCGAACGGGTCTCGACCAAACTCGGACAATTTCAGACAATTCGTTACGAGGCGTTTTTGTTCAACGAAGTCTTGTTCAAGCGTAGCGCCCGATTGTTGATCTGGATCAGCGACGACGAGCGCCGCATCCCGGTGCAAGTGCAGGTGCGCATGCGCATCCACATCGGCAACGTGACCTTCCAATTGGATAAAGTGGAACCTCCGGTCGAGGGACTGAAAAAATGATCAAACTGTATTTCGTGTTCGCAACGGCGCTCGCCGCACAGCCGGCGCTGTTAACGGCGCCGCAGTTCTTATCGTTGTCGGAGCGCGTGAATCAATTGGCGCAATCGACATCGGTGACCGCGCCGGGACTCGCTCGCGCGGCCGCACCGATTCTCGAAAACCTGAAGCAGGATGACACGGCCATCCGCCGAGCCGGTAGGCCGTCGATCTCGACCGCCTACACGCTGCTAACCGACACGCGCGCCTACCTCGCGCTGGCCGACGGACTTCCAAAACCCTATCCATTCACGCCGGCCGGCAAGCAGCAGTTCACCGAGTTGCGCGACGCTCTAGAGCGGCTGGAAGTCGACTTTCGCGCACGGCTCGAACAGACCGAAACACAGCTGCGCGGCGCCGATCGCGACAATCTGCGGCGTTACGCCGAAGCGAATCGCACGCAAGGTGCGGCGACGAAGGACCGCGTCCTGTTCTTCGGCGACTCGATCACCGACGGCTGGCGTCTGAACGAATACTTCCCCGGCAAGGATTTCGTCAACCGCGGCATCAGCGGACAGATCACCGGCGAGATGCTCGGCCGCATGCAGGCCGATGTGATTGCCAACAAACCCGCGGCGATGCTGCTCCTTGCCGGCACCAACGACATCGCGCGCGGAGTGTCCAACGAGACGATTCAGAACAACTTGAAGATGATCGGCGATCTGGCGGAGAAGAACGGCATCAAGCCGATCTTTGCGTCCATCCTGCCAACCTCGGATCATCACAAAGACAAGAACCCGCGCTTTGAAATGACCAAGGGCCGGCCGCTGGCGACGATCCGCGAGCTGAACAAATACATCTCGCAGATGTGTCAGCAGCGCGGATTTATTTACCTCAATTACTACGACGCGATGGTCGATTCCAGCGGGCAGTTGAAGGCCGAATTGGCCGACGACGGGCTGCATCCCAACGCCGAGGGCTATCGGGTGATGGCGCCGCTGGCGCAGGCGGCGATCGACAAAATGGTCGCGCCGGTGAAACCCGTGCAACAAACCGGCAAGAAGAAACGTCCGTAGAATAGTGAACATGACATTCCGGTTTCTGCTAGCGGCGGTGCTGTCGGCCGTGTTGGCCGCGCAAACGCGCATGAGTGTCGATCAATTGCGGAGCTTCTTGAAGTCGTCGGTCGATCTGCACCAACCCGACAAACAGGTCGCGGAGTTCCTGAAGAAGTCGAAGCTCACGCAGCGTTTGAGCGCGCGCGAGTTCGAAGAGTTCATCGCGATGGGCGTGGGCGGCAAGACACTCGAGATCCTGCGCGAGTGGATGACGACGACGAAGGAACTGCCCGCGGCGCCAGCGCCGGCGGCCGTTGTAAAAGCGGTTCCGAAACCGATTCCGCCGCCTTCGGAAGCCGAGCAGAAGAAGATCCTTGCCGAAGCGACCGAGTACGCGCTCGGCTATTCGAAACGCCTGCCGGACTTTATCTGCTTGCAAGTGACGCGGCGTTACATCGATCCGTCGGGCCTTGAATTCTGGCGCAATACCGATACAATCACGACGCGGCTTTCGTACTTCGAACAGAAGGAAGATTACAAAGTCATCACGATCAACGGGCGCATGACCGAAGTCGCCTACCAACGGCTAGACGGGTCGACGTCTTCGGGCGAGTTCGGTACGATGATGCGCGAGCTGTTCGAACGGGCAACGGCGGCACGGTTTGAATGGGAACGGTGGGCCACGCTGCGCGGGCGGCGCATGCACGTGTTTAGCTACTACGTCGCGCAGCCGAATTCGAAGTGGACTGTTTCGTACAACCGCTCCGAGGTTGTAACGCCGGGTTATCGCGGCACGGTATTTGTCGACCGCGAAACGTCGCAAATCACACGCATCACCCTCGAAGGCGACATGCCGCCGAGCTTTCCCGTGCAAGGCGCAAAGACGGTACTCGACTACGACTACACCGACATCTCCGGCGGGCAGTTCCTGGTTCCGCTGCGCGCTGAAGTACGGATGCGCGCGGGCAAGGATCTGGTCAAGAACGAAGTCGAGTTCCGTATGTACCGGAAGTTCGGCGCCGACGCAAGTATCAAGTTCGACATTCCGGAACCATTACCGGAGGAGCAGACGAAGGAACAGCCGCCGAAGCAGTAGGCTAGTCGTCTTTCGGTTTCGTGATCGTACCGTCGGGATTGACGCGGCTGAGTGGCGCGACGTTGAATACAGGTTTGTCGCTTCGACGATAGGAGTCCGCGACACTGTACAACTCCGCCTTATCTCCATCCACTCTTTTTTCGGTGCGGACATCGCGACGCCGAGTATCGAGCCCTCGTTGATTCTCGCCACGATCACCGTCACAAGATCACCCTACTGCTTCCACGGTCGGCTTCTTTTGGCTGTTTCGGAACAGACGATTTGCCGGGACCGCTTTCTATCGTCCAGCCCAAAGGGTTTGGAACTTGCCCCCAAAGGCATCGTCCTTTGTTGAAGTGACCGAGGCCGTGCACCCGCAGAGCGCGACGAATACCTCGGCAAAGAGAACTCGCGTCATAATCGTATCTATTCCATGCGAACTCTGCTCTTGTTCTCTTTTGCCATCGTTCACGCCGCCACGCCGCTGGATGAAATGGCGTGGATAGCGGGCCATTGGCACGCGAAGTCGATGTGGGGCGGCACGGGCGATGAGATCTACAGCGTGCCATCGGGCGGCTCGATCATCGGACTCTTTCGCTATGTGAAAGACGGCAAGCTGAATCTGACTGAGATCCTGCACTACGAGATCGAAAACGGAAACGTCATTTTGCGTTTGAAACATTTCGAACCCGGACTGAAGGGCCGGGAAGAAAAGAACGACAGCGTCGAGTTCAAGCAGACGGATCGGAAGGACGGCGAGTTCTCAATGAAGGCGGAGTTGAAAGGCATGACGATCACGTTGGTCTACAAGCGGGTTGGGAAAGACCGGATGGACGTCGTGATGATTCGGGAACAAGCGGGCAAACAGAGCGAAGAGACGACGGTATTCACGCGGTTGCGATAGGTTTCGGTGTATAACGGTTGGGAGCAGCATGCATTCCCGAAGAAATTTTCTTGGCAACGTGGCGACCGGTCTGGCGGCCGCGGCGCAGCCCCCTCGCGTCCTGGGCGCGAACGACAAGATTCGTGTCGGCATCATCGGCCCCGGCGCGCGCGGGATGGAGCTTGTCCATCAGGCCATCAAATCGCCGAATGTCGAAATGGCGGCGTTTTGCGATGTCTATACGGCACGACTGGAAGCCGGTAAAAAGCTTGTGCCCACGGCCAAGACCTACATGGACTACCGCTACATGCTCGACGACAAGTCGATCGACGCGGTTCTGATCGCGACACCGCAGCACCTGCACCGCGAACACTTTGTCGCTTCGGTGGAAGCCGGCAAACACATTTATCAAGAGAAGACGATGGCGTTCAGCGTCGACCACGCCAAGGCGATGCGCGCGGCCTACGATAAGAACCGCAAGCTGACGGTGGCGATCGGGCATCAACACGTTTCGACCGGCATGGTAGAAGACGCGCGAGCGTGGCTAAAAGAAGGCGGGATGGGCAAGATCACGGCGATCGTGTCGGATCACTGGCGCAACACTCCACACGGAAAACCGCAGTGGTCGCGGCCGGTGTATCCGGACATGACGTCGGAGAACATTCTCTGGAACAAGTTCCTGGGCGATGCGCCCAAGCGCGAATTCGATCCGAACCGATACATCAACTGGCGTTTCTTCTGGGACTACTCGGGAGGCAACGTGTACGAGAACATGTGCCACACGCTGTCGGTTTGGTACAAGGGGCTCGATCTGCAGATTCCGCGGCAGACGACGATGGTGGGTGGCGTGTACCTCTGGAAAGACGGCCGCGAAGTGCCGGACACGATGACGGTGACGATGGAGCATCCCGAAGACATTCTGTTTTCGTTCGTGTCGGGCTTCGGCAACGACCGGCGCGGTTGGGGCGAAGACGTTCTGGGCACCGACGGCACGATCACGCGAGCCAATCAGATTCGCTACTACCCGCAAAAGGTCAACAACGCGCAAGGCAATGAGAAGCTCGGCTTGACGAAGACCAATCCAAACGGCCACATGCTGAACTTCTTCGAGTCGATCCGCGCATCGAAGGAACCGAACTGTCCATTTGAAATCGGCTTCCGCATTTCGATCGCGTGCCGGATGGCCGTCGAGAGCTACCGGCAAGGCCGCACCATGCGGTGGGACGCCGCGAAAGAAGAGATCGTTTAACACGCATGGATTTCTCGTACTCCGACGACCAACGGCAGTTGCGGCGCGCGGTGCGGGAGTTCGCCGAGGCGGAGATTAAGCCGCACGTTCGCGAGTGGGATGAGAAATCCGAGTTCCCTACGCGCGCCGTCGCGAAATGCGGCGAACTGGGTTTGATGGGTTCGATTTTCCCGGAGTCGCTGGGTGGCGCGGGATACGGATACATTGAGTATTCGATTCTGATCGAAGAATTGGCGCGCGTCGACCCAAGTGTGGCGTTAATCGTCGCCGCGCACACGTCGCTGTGCAGCAATCACATTTACATCGCGGGCACCGAGGAACAGAAGAAGAAGTATCTGCCGAAACTCGCGACGGGTGAGTGGCTGGGATGCTGGTCGTTGACCGAACCGGAAGCGGGATCGGACGCAGGCGGCACACGAACCGCGGCTTCGCAGGACGGCGCGGACTGGGTCATTAATGGCGCGAAGACTTTTACGACGAATGCGCACTACGCCAACCTCTGCGTGGCGATGGCGGTGACCGACCGCAGCCGTTCGCATCACGGCATTTCCGCGTTCCTCGTGGAAACGGGCATGGAAGGATTTCGGCCTGGAAAAAAGGAAGACAAGCTCGGCATGCGGGCTTCCGACACCGGCGAGGTCATTTTTTCGAACTGTCGCGTGAGCGGCGATGCGCTACTCGGGCTGGCGGGCGAAGGATTTATCGACGCGCTGCGCGTGCTGGATGGCGGACGTATTTCGATTGCGGCGCTGTCGGTGGGTATCGCGCAAGGCGCCTTCGACGCCGCACTGCGGTATGCAAAACAACGCAAGCAGTTCGGACGTTTCATCAGCGAGTTTCAAGCGATTCAATTCAAGCTCGCCGATATGGCGACCGAGATCGACGCGGCTCGATTGCTAGTGATGCGCTCGGCCTGGTTGAAGGATCAGGGCAAGAGCGTGAATCGCGAATCGGCGATGGCGAAGTTGTATGCTTCCGAGATTGCGGTGCGTGTGTGCAACGAGGCGGTGCAGATCCACGGCGGCTATGGATTCACGAAGGACTATCCGGTCGAGAAGTTTTATCGCGACGTGAAGTTGATGACAATCGGCGAGGGCACATCGGAGATACAAAAACTGGTCATCGCGCGGCAGTTGTTGAAGACTCCATGAGCCGCGAACTGGCGCGGGCGATATCGGCGATCGAAGACGGCGCGGAGCGCGCGCCGGTGGATCTTGCGCGGCGGCCCGCGTTGGTGGTGGGCATCACCGGCGCGCCTGGCGCGGGGAAATCGACGGTGATCGATGCGCTGCTGCGCGAGCTTGGCGATGCGCGCGTGGGGGTGTTGGCCGTGGATCCGTCGTCGCCGTTTACAGGCGGCGCATTGTTGGGCGATCGCGTGCGAATCGCAAACGCTGGCGCGAACGTGTTCTTTCGTTCGCTCGCATCGCGCGGCCACGGCGGCGGCTTGGCTCCGCGGATGCGCGAAGTACTGTCGTTATTGGCCGCGCACGGCTTCGACACGGTGTTGATCGAGACGGTCGGCACGGGACAGGAAGATTTAGCCATCACTTCGATCGCGGATGTGACGGCGGTAGTCACAACGCCAGCCGGAGGCGATTCGATTCAGGCTGAAAAAGCCGGATTGTTGGAAGCGGCGCAGGTTGTGGTGTTGAACAAGTGCGACCTGGCGGGAGCGGCGCTGGCCGAGAGAGATCTGGCGGAAAACACGGGCCTACCCGTTGTGCGGATGACCGCGAAGGGCGGCGTCGGCGCGAGCGAACTGTTGGCCGCGTTGCGCTCGCACCGCATTGCGGCGAGAGCCATGTTGGCGGGATTCGCGATCGATCATATTGGGATTGCGGTGGACTCGATCGACTCAGGCCTGCGGTTCTATCGCGACTTGCTGGGCATGCGAATGACCTTGCGTGAGCGCGTGGAACACGAGCGCGTGGAAGTGGCGATGCTCGATGCGGGAGAGTCGCGCGTGGAGTTGCTGGAGGCGACGGATGCGGAGTCGACGATTGCGAAATTCGTGACCAAGCGCGGCGCGGGGATTCATCATGTGGCGCTGCGCGTGCCGGATTTCGATGGCGTTGTCGAGCGGTTACGCGCGGGCGGCGCGCGTCTGTTGAGCGAGCCGCGAATTGGCGCGGGCGGGCATCAATACGTGTTCATTCATCCTGCAACAACAGGCGGCGTATTGTTGGAACTCATCGCCCAGTAGAATAGAGGGTAGATACCCTACATGGCAAAATTGCAAAAGCGCGCGGATTCGATTTCGACTACGGTGTTGTCGAATGGATTGAAGATCATCACCGAGTCGATGCCGGGGGCGCGGTCGGTGTCGATGGGATTGTGGATACGCTCGGGGTCGCGGCGAGAGCAAGCGGCAGAGAGCGGGATCTCGCACTTCATCGAGCACATGCTGTTCAAGGGTACCGAGAAGCGCGGAACGCAGGATATCGCGCGCGAACTCGACACGATCGGCGGGTACTCGGACGCGTTCACTGGCAAAGAACTGGTGAGCTACAACGCGAAGGTGCTGGAAGAGCACGTGCCGATTGCGTTCGACATTCTTTCCGATATGGTGATGCGGCCGAAGTTCGACCGGGAGGAGCTGCAAAAGGAAAAGGGAGTTGTGTTGGAAGAGATCAAGATGGATCTCGATAATCCTGAGTCGCAGACGCACGAGCTGTTCTGCCGGAAATACTGGAAAGAAGACGCGCTGGGCTGGCCGATTCTGGGATCGCCAAAGACAGTGCGTTCGTTCACGCGCGAGATGGCCGTCGACTATTGGGGCCGGCATTACGTTGCAAGCAACATGCTGGTGACGGCGGCGGGAAGAGTGACTCACGACCGTTTCGTAAAAATGGTCGAGACCACGATGGGCGGCATGGGGAAGACGAAGCCGCTACCGGCGCTGCCGGCGGTGAGTGTGTTTCCGCAGATCGCGCTGCGCGATAAGCCGTCGCTCGAACAGGTGCAAATATGCATCGCCGCACCGACGTATCCGATGGGGCATGAACGGCGATTTTCGTGTTACATCATGAACAGCATTCTGGGCAACGGCATGAGTTCGCGGCTGTTTCAGAACATTCGCGAGCGGCAGGGCTTGGCGTATCACATCTCCAGCGACTTGACGTTGTACCGCGACTCTGGCGCGATGGCGATTTACGCCGGGACCTCGCCCGCGACGCTGCGGCGCGTGGTGGAAAGCGTGATGCAGGAGTTGCGCGCGCTGAAGGAAGGGCCGATCACCGAAGAGGAGATGCGGCGGGCAAAGGACAATTCGAAGGCCTCGGTTGTGTTGAGCCTGGAATCGACATCGAGCCGGATGTCGAATCTCGCGCGGCAGGATTTGTTCTTTGGGCGGTTTCTCGATATCGAAGAAATCGTCGAGCGGATCGAGGGCGTGTCGGCGGAGGATGTGCGGTCGATTGCGCAGACGTTCTTGAAGCCGGGGGATTTGGCATTGACCGTGGTTGGGCCTGTGGGCGGGCAGAAATTTTCACGGCGGGATCTAGTCTGCTAGGGCAGAATGCGCCCTCTCTCCGCAGCATTGTTCGTGATGGCCGCCGGCTACGCCGCCGACATCGGCGCGTTGCAGCCGCAAGGGTATGTGAGCGACTTCGCGGGTGTGGTCGATCCGGCGTCGCGACAGGAGATTGAGAAGTATTGCGTGGCGGTGGAGAAATCGACCGCTGCGCAGTTGGCGTTTGTGACGATTGCGTCGCTCGATGGCGAGCCGGTGGAAGATGTCGCCAACACGCTGTTCCGGAAATGGGGCATCGGCAAAAAAGGCGAGAATAACGGTGCGCTGCTGTTGCTCAGTGTGAACGACAGGCGGAGCCGCTTGGAAGTTGGGTATGGACTGGAGCCATATCTGCCGGACGGGTATTCGGGACCGCTGCTGCGCGAAATGCGGCCGGCGTTGCGCGCGGGGCACTACGGTGAAGCGTTTCGCGTCGCGGCGCATCAACTAGGGGAGCGCATCGCGCGGGCGAAAGGCGTTCGCATCGGCGAATTGCAGCGACGCATCGCCCCGGAGCCCGAGGAATTTCCGTGGCCGCTGGTTGTGTTCGCGTTGATTGTCGTTGTGATCCTGCTGACCAAGGGCGGCGCGGGGCCGTGGTGGTGGATGATGGGTAACATGATGGGCCGCGGTGGTTGGCATGGATCGTCGCGTGGCGGCTTCGGAGGGTATGACTCCGGCGGCGGATTCGGCGGTTTCGGCGGCGGGGATTCGGGTGGAGGAGGCGCATCGAGTGACTGGTGATCAAACGAAATTGTTGGATGAGTTGACAAAGCGATTGCGCAACGTTTTCGGCGAAGGCCTTGTGTCGGTTGTGCTGTACGGCTCGGGCGCAACGGGGGAGATGCACGGCAAGTTCAGCGACCTGAACGTGCTGTGCGTCCTGAAGTCGATCACACCACTGGAACTGAAGCGCGCCGAAGGGACCTTTCACTGGTGGCACTCGTTCGAAAATCCATCACCGCTGCTTTTGACCGAGGACGAGATTCGCAATGGCACAGATTGTTTCCCGATCGAGTTCCACGACATCGTTGAGTCGCACCGCGTGCTGGCGGGCGCGGACGTGGTGAAAGATCTAGTCATTGACGATGCGTTCTATCGCGGGCAAGTGGAACACGAGCTTCGCGCGAAACTGCTGCGTTTGCGGCAAAAGGCCGGCGGTATGTTGAGCGACAAGGGCGCGCTACTGCGACTGATGACGGAATCGGTATCGACGTTTGCAAACTTAGCGCGGCACGCGCTGCGGCTGGCGGGACACGCGGCGCCGTTGCAGAGGCGCGAGGCGATCGGCGCGTGCGCGACGCAGTTCGGAATCGACCCGGCGCCGTTTTATACTTTGTTGGATCTGCGATCGGGCGCCGCGAGCGCGCGGAAGACCGATCCTCCCGAATTACTGGGCGATTACATGCAACAGATTGATGTGCTGATCGCGGCCGTCGACCGGTTGGCGAAAGGATGAGTTCATGAAAACGGCATTAATCGTAATTGGCGTGATAGTGGCGTTGGCGCTACTGGTAGGCGGGCCGATGATCGGCGCACGGAACGATTTGGTTACGCAGCGCGAAGCGATCAACGCAGCGTTCGCTCAAGTCGATGTCGTCTTGCAGCGGCGCGCGGACCTGATTCCCAATCTGGTGGAGACGGTCAAGGGGTTCGCAACGCAGGAGAAGGACGTATTCACGGCGATCGCGAATGCGCGGGCGGCGCTTGGCGGCGCGCGCACGCCGTCGGAGAAGATCGAGGCGAATTCACAACTCGACGGCGCGTTGGCTCGGCTGTTAGTCGTAGCCGAAGCGTACCCGCAACTGAAGTCCGACGCCAATTTCATGCGCCTGCAGGATGAACTTTCCGGAACCGAAAACCGGATCGCCGTCGAGCGCAGGAAGTATAATGAATCGGTTCAGAAGTACAACACCAGCATTGAGCTCTTCCCCCAAAACATTGCCGCCGGCA
>VFZW01000121.1 GCA_016871055.1 Acidobacteriota bacterium | reverse complement strand
GTGTGCATACTTGTTCAGCCCGTCGCGGCCGGAGAAAGTAACCACGCCCGGCGTCCCCGAAACCGGGTTGATCGCCGTGCCGTTGAAGCCGCTCTGGCGATTCTCGAGCCGCTCCCACCGCGGCGTGTCGACCTCCCACCGCAGCCCCAAGTTAAAAGTCAGGTTTCTGCTGACCTTCCAATCGTCTTGCAAGTAGAAGCCGTAGTAATCGGTTCGCGCTTCGAGCAGGTCGGGCCTGTTCTGCCCGGCCGATGAAGTCCAGCCGAGCAGGAACGCCGCCATCCCGCTCCGTGTCGCGCGATCGTTAAAACTGAACGTGCCTGCGCCGGTTTGCGATAACTCGTCCTTGTTCAGCGAGTAACGCATTTCGAAGCCGGTCTTCAGTGTGTGCTTGCCTTTGATGATCGTCAGGTTATCGACTAAGTGGTGCGTGAGGATCGGCGTCTGAATGCGCTCGTTCGGCGTCGTGCTCAAACCGGATTGGCCCGTCACGCCAATAACCGGGAAACCGGTGTCGTCGACGCCGCGCAGCCCGATCTTCCCGTTGAACCCTGAGCCCGTGCCCGCCGCGCGATTGATGTGCTTACGGATCGAGTACGCGTAGCGCGCTTCATTTAAGACAGTCGGCGTGAAGTTATGCATCCACGATCCCAGCGCGGCGTGGATCTTGTTCTCGCGAATGCCGGCGCGCGTATCGGCGATGCGTTCCGGGTATGCGCTGGCGACGTCCTGCGGGGCGCGAATCACGTTGTACCGGCCGAAGATACGATCGTTGTTCCCGAGAGCGTGATCGACGCGCGTTGTCAGCGAATCCTGCGTCAGCTTGTCGGACAAATTGACGGTGTAGTTCGCGCCAGGCGCTCGCGTGATATCCGAGGCGATATTCGCGTTCGGATACAGCGCGGCAAGTTGGCGCGCGATCGGATCGATTCGGCTCGCGGGAATCATATTGCCGGGGAATGGCTGCGTACTCACCGGATCGAGGACAGCAACGTCGCGGCGGTTCGAGAAATTGCCCTCGCGCTCCGGCGCGTGCGGCACGATCAGCCCGGAAACCGTCACGCCATCCCGCCGGCGCGCGCCTTCGTAGTTCGCGAAGAAAAACGTGCGGTCCTTCTTAATCGGGCCGCCAAACGACCCGCCGAAAATGTTGTAGCGTAGCGGCGCCTTGCGTTGCGCAAAAAACGTCCGCGTATCGAGCACCTGATTCCGCAGAAACTCATACGCCGAACCATGGTAGTTATTGGTTCCCGAGCGCGTGGTCATCAAAATCAGTCCGCCGCCCGCGCGGCCGAACTCGGCGGAGAAGTTGCTCATCTCGGCCTTGAACTCCTGCAGCGATTCCGCGGGCGGGTTCAACTGCAACTGCGCCACGCCGAGCGACATGTTCTGCACCACCGCGCCGTCCAATTGCCACATCTGATTCTGGCTGCGTCCGCCCGCCATGGAGAACATCGGCACCTGCTCGCCCCCGGTCTCATTCGTAAACGTCACGGCGCCAAGCAAACGCACCAGGCCCGCGGTCCGCCGGCTTTCCAGCGGCATATTCAACACGCTGGTCCGTTCGATCAACTGTCCGACCGACGACGTTTCCGATTCCAGCAGCGCCGCCTGCGCCTTCACCTCGACCGTCTCGGAAACCGCGCCGATGCTCAATCGCAAATCGACGGTCCGCGTAATGCCGGTTTCCAATACGACTCCGCTCTGCACGGCTTTCTTGAATCCAGGCTTCTCGACGGACACCTCATACGAGCCGGGAATCAGCGCGGGAAAGATATAGTTGCCCGCCTCGGTCGTCGCCGCTTCGGTACCGACGCCAGTCTGCACGTTACGTGCGGTGACCTTGCCGCCTGCGACAACCGCGCCGCTATCGTCGGTGACCGTCCCAGCGAGTCTCGACTGCGTTTGCGCCACGAGCGCCACCGTTATAAACGGCAGCGCGTACCAAACCTTGAAATGCATAGCGCGAGTATATCAATTACTTACCCACACCCGCCGCCCAGTTCAACAGCACCACCCGCGGCAACTCTTTTTCGCCGCCTTCCGGCTCCAACGTCAGAAACTTGTTTCCGTCGCGTGAAGGCGATGCCTGGGGCCAGGCGCCGACGTTTGGAATGCGGAACAACATCTCGGGCTTTCCGGCCTTCACGGCGGCGTCTTGCAACTCCATACTGGCCGCCCATACTTCGCCGCTCGCCGTCACCCAGTACAACTCCTTCCCGTCGGCCCGCCAAGCGGGTTGTGCCCCTCCCGCCGAGGACACCAGCCATTTGCCGCGTTTTTCGGGGAATCCCTGCACGTAGATCTCTCGTCTGCCCGTTTCTTCCGCTGAGTACGCCACCCATCTCCCATCCGGCGAATACGTGGGAAAGCCTTCTTGTGTCCGCGTGGCGCTGAGGTACACCTCTGGCTTCGCTTCGCCAGTTAGCGGCTGTATCAGAATGTCGCCCGTTGTGTGGAGCAGGTACTTGCCGTCCGGGGAAATGTCATTCGGTAGGTTAACCGAGTTCGCATTCGTGACGAGCGCCTCCTCACCGGTCCCGTCGCTGGCCTTGCGCCGGATCCCTCTCTGGGTTGCGTAGTAGACAGATTTGCCGTCCGGCGACCAAATCGGCCGGTAGCCTTCGTTGAAGCTCAACCGCGTGCTGATGCCGCGTGCCATATCCATCGTCCAAACGTCGAGCTGTCCTTGCTCCCTTGCGATTGCGTAAGCGACGCGGCCTTTGTCATCGCACAAGTCGAACCCGGTGGTGCTGATCCGCGCGGCGAGGCCAGCCGTGGCAAGTATTTTTCCACTCCTGTCCCGCCACGCGAAGCGGTACATACTGCCTCCATCGCCTCGGCCATACGCCACCGATCCGCCAGCTACGGAGAACTCGGCAAAGCCATTCGTCACCCTCGCGCGAACGTCTTCGGCGATCACCATCGGATCGCCTACCAGTCTCGGCGGATCCAATTCCATGGATCGCGCCATTAACGTAGCCTCCCCCTGCACGTAGAACAAGCGGCCGGACACGCCATCATACTCGGCCTTGTAATTAGATGGCAGGACTTGGACAACCGGCCCCCCGTCTAGCGACCCGACAAACACACCCGCCTTTTGGGAATCCGCACCCCGGACCAAGTACAGGAATCGCTTTCCGCCCGGCAGGAAATGCGGATAGTAGTGCGCCGTTTCACCGTCCTTGGTATTCAGTTGCGTTACCGGCGTCGGCGTGCCTCCCGAGGCCGAAATCCGTTGAAGCGGCGAAGCCTGATCGCCGAACAGGATAACGCCGTCTTTGTTCCATGTGCCGCCCCGCGGTTGGCGCACATCGCAGAGCGTGATCGACGCACCGCCCGCCAAATCGATCCGCTTCAGCTTCCCGCCCGCCACAAATCCCAACGACTTCCCGTCCGGCGACCAGAACGGCCTCCCCGCGCCATCGGTACCCGGCAACTCCCGCGCGGTCAAACTGTCGAGCGGCCGCACGTGTAGCAGATCGGCGCCTTTGGCGTTCATGGCGACAAACGCCAGCGTTCGCCCGTCCGGCGAAATCGCCGACCCGCCGGCATTGTTGATCAATGCGAAGCGCGTATCGGCCGGCGGCAGAAGCTCAACCGCCACCGGAAGCGGCGGCGCGCTCGGTTTCAAGACCCACGCGCCGACACCCGCGACCGCTGTCAAAGCCGCCACCGCCCACGGCAGCCAACTCGACTTCGATGCGACCACCGGCTTCGGCTTCTCTTCCGGCGCATACCGCTCAATCGCAATCCGCGCCTCGCCGATATGCGCCAGCCGCGTCTTCAAGTTGCGATCTAAACACCGCTCCAACAACGGGCGCAGCGGCAGGCCACTCACGTCGATAGGCGCTCGCACCACATCGGCCAGCGTGTGCGTCACCGTCTCGCCATCAAACAGCCGCTTGCCGGTGAGTAGTTCGTACAGCACCACGCCAAACGACCAGATATCCGCCCGCCGATCGACATTCTTCCCCGCCGCCTGCTCCGGCGACATATACCCCGCCGTGCCCAAAATCAGTCCCGCCTCGGTCGCCCGCAAAGTGAGCGTCGGCGAGTCGGGGCCCGTGACAACGGGCCGCTCGTTCACCGCTTTCGCCAGCCCAAAATCCAAAACCTTCACAACGCCCTCGGGCGTCAGCTTAATATTCCCCGGCTTCAAGTCGCGATGAATGATGCCCTTGTCGTGCGCCGCCTCCAACGCCTCGGCGATCTGACGAGCAATCGGCAGAACCTCGTCCAGCGGCATCGGCCCCTTAAGAGTCGATCCCTCAACCAACTCCATCACAATCGCGTTCGCTTCAACCCCGTAAATCGTCGCGATATGCGGATGATTCAACGCAGCCAGCGTCTGCGCCTCACGCTGAAACCACGCGATGTAATCGGCATCATGCGCCAGCGCCGGCGGCAACACCTTAATCGCAACTTCGCGATTGAGTTTCTCATCCACCGCCCGATACACCGCGCCCATCCCACCTTCACCAAGCTTGCCGGTGATGCGATAGTGCGCGATCTGTGTCGGGGCGCTCATGGGACCGGCCTATTCTATCAAGCGAGAGGATGTACAATCTGGATATGGAATCGGTCGTGGTCCGCGATCCCGAAGTCATGTCCGGCGAGCCCGTGTTTCGCGGCACGCGGGTGCTCGTGCAAACGCTATTCGACTATATCGAGTCCGGTCATAGCGTGGATCGCTTTCTGGAAGGCTTTCCGACAGTAACAAGGGAAGCCGCAATGCACGCCATTGAGGAAGCCATGGAAGCTTTGTACGCAGAGGCTCGAAAGCCGCAGAAACGGCGGGATTCGACGTTCTCGTGACCGTCGACAAGAATCTTCCGTATCAGCAGAATCTCTCGGGCCGCACGCTCGCCGTCGTGATTCTCGAAGCGCGTTCGACCACACTGGAGGAACTATTGAAGCTCATGCCAGACGTGCTGGCGGCGGTGCCGAAACTGAAACGGGGGCAGGTGCTTCGCATGCAAGCTACTTGAACCGCGCCGTCAAATTGCGGATAACAACCATTGGGTAATCCTTCGCCGCCTCGGCCGCTTCAGGCTCGACAAAAAGGAACCGCCGGCCATCTGGCGAAGGGCCAACAAAGTAAGAACCCGGCAATGAGAACAACTTCTCCGGCCTGCCGGCGCGGACCGCCGAAGCTTGCGGCTCGACCCTCGCCGCGACGACACCTTGATCCGTCGGAGCCCACCAGAACAACTCCTTTCCGTCGCCGCGCCAGCGTGGAGAGCTTCCGCTCTCCGAAGAGATCTGCCATTCGCCACGCTCCTCTGGAAAGCCGCGCACATATATCTCGCTGCGGCCGGATTCAGCCGACGAATAGGCTAGCCAGCGGCCATCGGGTGAGAACGCGTGCCAAAACTCGGGATGACTCATGTTCCTGTACTCGGTGGGCGTCCGCTCGCCTGTCAGCGGCAGCCGCCAATGTACCTTGCCGGCGGGGACAAGCAGCGATCCACCGTCTCGCGTTGGCGACAGCGTGCTGAATTGCGATGGGAGCGCCGGTCTCTTCCAAAGCAACTCGTCCTCTCCGGATCCGTCGGCCGCCCGCCGGTGAATCCCGGAACGGTTCCAATAGTAGATTTGTTTCCCGTCCGGCGACCAGGCCGGCGAGGAACCGCCACTAAAGGTCACACGAGTCGAGAGGCCCCGTACAAGGTCGAAGACCCATACGTCTGGGTCTACGCCATTCGAGAGACGCGATTGAACAAACCGACTGCCATCGGGTGACAAGAATCCGTTCGGCAGGGACTCGACGGGGCCAACTTGCTCCAGCAGTTTCCCCGATCGGTCGCGCCAACCCAGACGGCCCCTAACGAGTGAGGCCTCTCTCCCGCGTCCATAAAACAAGTCCCCCGACGCCGACAGCGAGAACTCGGCATAGCCATTCATCGTCGCTGTGCGAATCTCCTCCGCCACCACAACCGGGTCTCCCGTTAACGCGGGCGGATCGAAGTTCGAGCGGCGCGCCATCAGTGTGCCGGTGCCTTGCAGGTAGAACAGTCGCTGGCTGCTTGCATCGTGGGCCGCGTTATGCCCGCTATTCACGAGCCGAACCGGCGCTTGCCCATCCAATGTCGCCAAATAGATGCCGGACTTCTCCGGACTAGTCCGGTTGAGATTTAGAAAGAGGAATCGCTTCCCGCCCGGCAGGAACTGCGGGTAGTAGTGCGACTCGTTCTCGTCAAACGACTGGCTGCCGGTGACTGCGACCGGCGTGCCGCCAGAGGCTGCGATACGTTGAATTGCCTTGCCGAGTTGGCCAAACAGGATGACGCCCTCGGGGCTCCAGGCTCCACCGCGTGGCGCCGAACCGGCATCGCAAAGGGTAACGGGAGGGCCCCCGGCGATATCGATCCGTTTGAGCTTGCCCTCGCCCACAAAACCGATCGACTTGCTGTCCGGCGACCAAAACGGCCGGCCGGCGCCTTGAGTTCCTGGTAGCGCTCGCGCCTCAATCGAGTCAATGGGCCTGACATAAAGCAGATCCTCTTGCTTCAAGTTGGCGCCGAAAAAGGCTAGCATCTTGCCATCGGGCGAGATCGCCGAGCCGCCCCTCGCGCCAATCGGCGCAAAACGGATGCCCGGCGGCGGGTTCACTTCAAATGCGATCGCTGCCGATGGTTGCGGTGATGGCCGTGTCACCCAACCCGCCGCACCGATCAAAAAGCCAATCGCAGCCGCAGCCCAAGGCCAGTAGTTCGATTTCGCGACGGCCTTCGGTTCGGGCTTCGGCGAATAGTTCTCGATCGCGATCCGCGCCTCGGAGATATGCGCCAGCCGATTCTTAAGTTTCCGATCCAAACACCGCGCGATCAACTCGCTCAGCGGAACGCCGGTCAGATCGATCTCCCGCGTCAACACATGCGCCAGCGTGTGAGAGACCGTTTCTCCGTCGAACAGCCGCCTGCCCGTCAGCAGTTCGTAGAGAACCACGCCGAACGACCAGATGTCCGCGCGCCGATCGACCGTCTTTCCCGCCGCCTGCTCCGGCGACATGTAGCCCGCGGTGCCGAGAATCAGCCCGGCTTCCGTCGCCCGCATCGTCAACGTCGGCGAGTCGGGGCCCGTGACAACAGGCCGCTCGTTCACCGCCTTCGCCAGCCCAAAATCCAGAACTTTCACAACGCCCTCGGGCGTCAGCTTGATATTCCCCGGCTTCAAGTCGCGATGAATGATGCCCTTGTCGTGCGCGGCTTCCAGCGCCTCGGCAATCTGGCGCGCGATCGGCAGAACTTCGTCCAGCGGCATCGGCCCTTTCAACGTCGAGCCTTCAACCAGCTCCATCACAATCGCGTTCGCTTCGATTCCGTAAATCGTCGCGATATGAGGATGATTCAACGCCGCCAGCGTCTGCGCCTCACGCTGAAAGCGGGCAATGTAATCGGCGTCATGCGCCAGCGCCGGCGGCAGCACCTTAATCGCCACTTCGCGATTCAACTTCTCATCGACCGCCCGATACACCGCGCCCATCCCGCCTTCACCCAGCTTGCCGGTGATACGGTAATGTGCGATCTGGGTCGGGGCGCTCATTCTACGTTTTCATATTCTACACGTGATAATGAAGGTACCGTGCCGACCGTACTCCGCGTCGCGGGCTACCGATTTTTCTTCTTCAGCCTGGAAGGAACGGAGCCACCCCACATTCACGTCGAGCAAGCCGAACGCTATGCGAAGTTCTGGCTGACGCCCGTTGCCCTGGTTCATAGCCGGGGCTTTCGCACGGACGAGATTTCCGAGATACTGGGCATAGTTCGCGAGAACTGCAAACTCTTTCTGGAGCGATGGCATGAGCACTTCAACAGTCGTGGTTGATTCGCTCGCGACCGGCGTCGAGATTACCGCCGACGCGCTGCGATTGATCCTCGCCGATGGCAGGGAAGTCACCGCGCCCCTGGCCTGGTTCCCGCGGTTGCTGGAAGCCACAATCGACCAGCGCAATCATTGGCGATTGATCGGCGGCGGCGTTGGCGTTCACTGGCCCTCAATCGACGAAGACATCTCCGTCGCCAGCCTGCTCCGGACGAGTTAGCACCCTAACCCTCTAGACGCCCCGGCCCGCATCGGCGAAACTAGAAAAAGTGTCCCAAATCCTCGACGGAAAACGAATCCGTGACGAAATCCTCGCCGGCCTCGCGCCGCGCATCGCCGCCCTTCCCCGCAAGCCCGGCCTTGTAGTTGTCCTTGTCGGCGACAACCCGGCGAGCCAGGTCTACGTCGGCAGCAAAGTGAAAACCTGCCTCGAGCTTGGCATGCATTCGGAGAAAATCACTCCGCCGGCCGGCATCTCGACCGAAGCACTGCTCGACCTCATCGCCACGCTGAACGCGCGCGCCGAAATCGACGGCATTCTCGTCCAAATGCCGCTGCCGAAACACATCGATTCCGAAAAGGTCCTCGACGCCATCGCGCCCGAAAAAGACGTCGACGGCTTTCATCCCGTCAACGTCGGCAACCTGTCGATCGGCCGGCCCGGCCCGCGGCCCTGTACGCCCAGCGGCGTGATGGAACTACTGAAGCGCTACGGTATCGAAACCGCCGGCAAACACGCGGTCGTCGTCGGCCGCAGCGATATCGTCGGCAAACCAATGGCGATGCTCCTTTTGCACGCCAACGCCACGGTCACGATCTGCCACTCGCGAACGAAAGACCTGGAAGCCGAGTGCCGGCGCGCCGATATTCTGGTCGGTGCGATCGGCCGCCCGGCGATGCTGACCAAGGCGCACATGAAGCCGGGCGCTGTCATGATCGACGTCGGTATCAACGAATTGAAAGACCGCGCGCAAGTCGTCGCGATCTTCGGCGAAGACAGCGAAAAAACGAAAGCGTTCGACAAACGCGGCTCCGTGCTGGTCGGCGACATGCATCCTTATGATGCCGCCGAACTTTCGTCCTATTGGACGCCGGTGCCGGGCGGTGTCGGGCCATTGACGATCGCCCAACTCATGGCGAACACGGTAGAATCGGCCGAGCGCCGCCAGCGATGATCCTGCAGGTCGCACTCACCGGCGGCGTTGCGACCGGCAAGGGGTTTGTCGGCAGTGTGCTCGAAAAACTCGGCTGCTATCGCACCCAAGCCGATCGGCTAGGCCACGAAGCGCTCGAAACCAAAAAGGCCGAAGTCGAAGCGCTCTTCGGCACCAGCGATCGCAAGGCCCTGGCCGCTATCGTCTTTAATGATCCGGAAAAGCTCGCGCGGCTCAACGCGATTGTGCACCCGGAGGTCGAGCGGCTCCGCCTGGCGAAGATCGTGGCCATCAAAGACCCTTCCGCCATCGTCATCTGCGAAGCGGCCATCTATTTCGAGACCGGCGCGCACAAGCGCTTCGACAAAACCATCCTGACCGTTTGCGGGCGCGAGTTGCAGATCGAACGCGCCATGGCCCGCTCCGGCTGGACCCGCCAGGAAGCCGAAGCGCGCATCGCCCGCCAATGGGACGATGAAACGAAACGAAAACTCGCCGACTTCGTCATTGATACATCGGTTTCTTTCGAGGACACCGAGCGCCAAGCCATGGAAGTTTATAATCGTCTCAGAGAGTTCAGTCAGCAATGAAGCGCTTCCGTTATCTCTTTCTCGCCGCCGGCTTCGTGGGCGCCTTCGTCTATATGACGTCGATCGCCAAGTCGCGGTTCTTCCCGGCCGCCGTGTCGGGCGCGGTCGAATCCGGTCCCCTTTTCGAAGAGGCCAAAGTCGTTCGTGGCGCGGGCCTCAGCAACGACGAACTGAACAACATCGAGATCTACAAGAACGCCCGCGCGGCGACCGTCAACATCTCTTCGACCGTCTATCGCCGCGACTTCTTCTATCAGGTGATCCCTTCCAAGGAAACCGGTTCCGGCTTCGTCATCGACGGCGAAAAGGGGCTCATCCTCACTAACAATCACGTCTTGGGCGGCAGTCAGAAAATCGTCGTGACCTTCGCCGATCAAGCGAAGTACGACGCCGAGGTGCTGACGAAAGATCCGGTCAACGATCTCGGCCTGATCCGAATCAACCCGCGCAAGAAGCTGCCTTCGTTGCGGCTCGGCGAATCCGAAGGACTGCAAGTGGGCCAGAAGGTTCTCGCCATCGGCAATCCGTTCGGCTTCGACGGCACGTTGACAACCGGCATCATCAGCTCTCTGAACCGCTCGATCCGCGATGAAACCAATCGCGAGTTGGAGGGCATGGTTCAGACCGACGCGGCGATCAATCCCGGCAACTCCGGTGGGCCGCTTCTCGATTCGCAGGGCAACGTGATCGGCATCAACACCGCGATTTACGGGCCTGGCGGCAACATCGGCCTAGGCTTCGCGATGCCGATCAACAAGGCCAAGGCCATGTTGATCGACTATCGCTCGGGCAAGTCTTACAAGCGGCCGTTCTTCGGCGTGCAGACAATACACGTCGCCGGTGAATGGGCCGAAGCGCTTCGCCTTCCGCCCGACGGCGGCCTTCTGGTCCAGGTCGTTCAGCGCGGTTCTGCCGCCGAGCGCGCCGGCATTCGCGGCCCGCGCGAAGTCGTCATCATCGGCAACTACGAAGTCGGCGTTGGCGGCGATTTGATCATGGCGATCGACGGCAAGCCGTGCGAGCGCCGCGACGCGGTCACCGAAGCGCTGCAGAAGAAGCGCGCTGGCGACGTGATGGAGCTGACGCTATTCCGCAACGGCCGCACCACCAAGGTGTCGGTTACGCTTGGGGCGGCGCCGGAGCAAGCGCAGTAACAAACTTTGACGTCGTGATCGCCTGGCCGGTGTGGCGCTGCGCGTGTTCGGCGATGTGCGCGAGCAGCACGCCGAGAACCGTCTCCAGCCGCGCCCGGCCGATAAATCGTGGCGCGTCGAGATCTTCGACCGCGGAGGCGAACGCAGCGACGGCTTCGTAGGAAGCGCGCACGCCCTGCAACAGATCGGCGACCGGCGCGCCGGGCTCGCCTTCGGCTTTCATGAAGGCGATCTGCTCGGGCGTAATCGACTCCCCGCGCGCGTAAGTCAACAAGCGTTCGGTGCTGCCGGCCAGATGGCGCAAGTGAAACCCGACGCTCGTAACGCCGCCGGGCTTGGCCCAGATCTGCTCATCGGAGAGCGGCGCGATCCACTTATCGAGGTCGGAGAGCGAAAGTTCCAGCGAACAGCAGACCATGCGCGGCACGGGCGCGAGATTGGTGAAGCGGCCGGCGAGCCAAGGTTCGGGGCCGGCTGTCAAAGGTTGCAGCATCATCTCTTTATTATCGGCGTATAGGTCAATGAGGCCAGGACGAAGCGGCCGGTCACTGAAACGCGATCGCGGCCAGAGCCAAGCTCGATTTGATGTACTCCACCCGCACCGGGGCCTTCTGCGCTCCGCATTGGAACTCGTGTTGAATGCCCGTGCCTCCTGTAACCCGTACCTCCGAAGGCCTCGCGAGGCGCAGCTTAAGTGTCTCCCCGTTGCTGACGATCGACAGTACCGGCGGCGCCGCGGAGCAGTCGAAATCAACGAGCATACCTTCGGCGGTTGTATCACCGCGGAGGCCTTGCCACGATTCCGGAACGGTGACGGCCGGCTTCGGCGGAGAACCCGTTGCGTCCCGGACCGTGAGCAACCGCGCAATGCCGGCAGCCATATCCCGATCCGCCTGATGCCGCGCGGAGAGTCTGCACTGCAGGGCCGCCTTCGCCGCTTCGGGCAACCGCCCCGCACGTTTCAACTCCAGCGCCAACGCGTGCCACATCGATGCATTGCGCGGACGAATGCGCACGGCCTCCCGCAGCAGGTCGATCTTTCGAGCGCCATCGGCGACCCGTAACGCCAGCGCGAACCGTGCTTCGGCATGGAGCGGACTCCGCTTGACGGCTTCTTCGAGCAACGCCAAATCGTTAGTGAGCATGGCGCGCTCGAAGTAGACGGCGCCATCGGCGTCGCCGCGCGCAATCGCACTGTCGAATAGCCGGATCGCATCGTCCTTCTTCCCATCCGCGAGCGCCAAATAGCCGCGCTGCGCCGGAGTCTTCGCGAGTTTCGCCGCCACCGCGGGCTTGCCGGAGGCGAGCGCGAGCGAAACAAGCATCTCTTCCGTATCGGCCAGCGTCACGGCCGGCGGCGCTTCCACCGGCGCGCGCAATGGACCGACAAAGACGGTATCGCGGCGGGCCGCCACCGCCGAGCGAAGCAGCGCGGCAGAGTCGTAGCCAAACACCTCGCGGCAGGCCGCGCCGGCGCTCCACCCGTCTGCAAGGAGCGAGAAGAAGCGCGGCGACTTGTCCCGCACGCCGGGGTTCGTCAGCAGATAATGCACAACCGCCCAACTCTGCGCGTAGAACTTGCCGGTGTGCGCTTTCGATTCATCGGTTTCGTCGAACAGCGATAACTCGGCGCCTCGAACGGCGGCGTCGTGCGAAGGGATCGGCGAGCCGATGATCCAACCGTTGCGTTCGGCGCGCGCCGTTGAGTAAAACTCGGCTAGCCCCTCCTCAAGCCACAACGGCCGGCGCGGTCCCGAGTGCTCCAGAAACGCGTGGACCAGTTCGTGAGAAGTGATCCGTTCACTGTCGGTGCCTCCCCACCCCACGACAACCCAGTCCTCTCCCGGCGACCATTGATAGAATCCCGCGGCGCCGATCGACGGCCGGAGCGACCGGTACAAACCGCCGTTTGTCGTCAGAACCACCCGCAGCGGCAACACCTTTTTCACGCCGCCAAGCAACTCCCGCAGCGCTTCCAGCCGGACCGCCATCGAACGCGCGGTTGCCGCGCCGGCGTCCGTTGCAATTTCGTAACCATCGCCCCGCAAGGCTACCCATTCCGCGCCCGCGCAACAGAATCCCATGAGGGCAATAACTATTTTCGATTGGACCATTCCGGCAATGCGCCTTACGCTGGATTTGTGGCGACTATCATGGAGATCCCTACTCCACAATTATCACTCCTGCACAGAGTGAGCAGCATCGTTGCCAGCGAACGCTCGCTGGACGAAATGCTTGGCGAAATCATCGGTTTGGCTGTGCAGATCACAGGCTGTGATGCCTGTCTTGTTTACCTGTTCGACAAGGAGACCAACGAAATCGTTCTTTGCGCCTCGCAAGTGCCGCACACATCCGAGATCGGCAACCTTCGCATGAAAGTCGGTGAAGGTATCACCGGCTGGGTGGCGGAACACAAAGCGGTTGTGTCGCTGGGCGAAAACGCCTTCCAAGACAAGCGTTTCAAGAAGTTCGGGGCGCTGGTGGAAGACACCTACCAGGCATACCTTTCTGTGCCGCTGGTCGCTGGCGGAGATCTGATCGGCGTCATCAACTCGCATCACCGCGACAAGCACGAGCACTCCAGCGAGGAGGTTTCGATGCTGACGTTCATCGGCGAGCAGATGGGCGGTGCGCTGTCCAAGGCGCGATTGGCCGACGAAAACGCGCGGTTGAAAGAAGAAACCGTCGAAATGCGCCGCAAGCTAGAAGAACGCAAAGTTGTCGAGCGCGCCAAAGGCATCTTGCAACGCCGTCACGGACTGACCGAAGAAGACGCCTACTTGCAGCTTCGCAATGAAAGCCGCCGGCTGCGCAAGCCAATGAAGGATCTGGCCGACGCGATCATCTTTACCGAGGATCTGAACAAGCGCAATATCGCCGCCGAGTAAACTGGAGAGGTTGCGTCCTTTCGTCCCTCTCATCGCCAATCCGCATTTGGCGACCATCGCGTCGAACTTCTGGCCGCGGTTCAAGCAGTTGGCCGATGTGCCGGCGATTGAGCACCGCGTTCAGACCTCTCCGAACGTCGCGATCCGCGTCGTCGAGCAGCGGCCCGCGGCGAAGGCCAAGGCGGAACTGGTTTTGGTTCACGGACTCGAGGGGTCGAGCAATGGCGGCTACATGCAAAGCATGGCGTGGAACGCGCTATCGGCGGGCTACGCCGTGCATCGCACCAACATCCGCGGCTGCGGCGGCACTGAAGGCTGGTGCGACACGCTCTATCATGCCGGCCTGACATCGGATTTGCGCGCCTACATCGATCAGATCAATACTGGCTTGCCGATTGTCCTAATCGGCTATTCGCTCGGCGGGAATCAGGCGCTGAAGTTGACGGGCGAAGGGCACCCGCGGCTGGCGGCGACCGTGGCCGTCTCCACGCCGATCGACTTGGCGGCTTGTGTGCGCGCGCTCGGCCGGCGGGCGAATTTTATCTACGAGAACCGCTTCATTCGCCGGATGCAGGAGCGTTTGAAGGAGCGCCGCCGCCAACAGCCCGCCGCGTTCGATTCTATTTTCGAGCGCACCGATGTCGATGCCGTCAAGACGATCTATGAATTCGACGACCGCATCACCGCGCCGCACTTCGGCTTCGGCGGCGCCGATAACTACTACGCGACGCAGTCGTCGCAAAACTTCCTCGCGGCCATTCCGACGCCGACGCTCTTGATCACCGCGCAGGACGATCCACTGGTGCCGTTTGACGTTTACCGGAACAAAGCGATCGCCGAGAACCGGAACATCGAACTCATCGCCCCGGCGCACGGCGGACATGTGGCGTTTCTGGCCAAGCAAACGCCGCGCTTCTGGGCCGACGAAACGATCCTGGACTGGCTGGCGCCATTGACGGCGTAACCGGTCTCCGGTCACAGCTAAACGAATAGCGTTCCGGAAGCAGATGAGATATGCTGGCTGAGGTCTCGGAATCCAGTCCGGACATAAGGCCAGGAGAACATCCGTTATGTTGCAACGCTTCGTGCTCGCGCTACTCGCAGCCAGTTCGCTACTCGCCCAATCGACCGGCACAGCCACGGTCGTGGGAACCGTCACCGATTCAACCGGCGCCGTCGTGCCCGGCGTGAAAGTCGTCGTGAAAAACATCGGCACGCAGTTCGCCTACGAAGGCCAGACCGCGGCCAACGGCAGCTACTACATTCCGAATCTGCCTTCGGGCAACTACGAAGTGTCGGCGGAGGCGCAAGGCTTTAAGCGCTTCCTGCAGAGCGGCCTTGTGCTGCGCATCAATGAATCGCCGCGTATCGACGTCACGCTGCAAGTCGGCAACGTGACCGAGTCGGTGATGGTGAACGCGACGCCGCCCATGCTCGAAACCGAAACGGCGGGATCGGGCCAGGTGTTGGACGGCGAAGTTGTGCAGAAGCTGCCGGTGATGCAGAAGTTCGTGCATCGCGTGTTGCTCTACATGCCGGGTATGACGAACATCAACGGCCAGCACGCGGTCGGCCAGCGCCAGCGGGCGATCGGCTACTCAATGGACGGCGTCAGCGGCAAAGAACCGGCTGTCGGCCAAGTCGGCTCTTTTACTCAGACGATGATCGCATCGCTCGACGCGATCCAGGAGTTCAAGATGTGGACGACGGGAACGCCGGCCGAGTTCGGCCATTCGGCGGGCGGCCAACTGAGCGTCGTGTTCAAGAGCGGAACGAATCAATTTCACGGCAACGTGGAAGATCGCTATACCAACGGCAAACTGATCCACCGGGCATTTCTCGAACAACTGCCGCGCACGGGGGACTTTGACTATCACGAGTGGGGCGCGACGGCGTCGGGCAAGATCATCAAAGACAAGACGTTCTTTTTCGGCGGTTTCCAGCAACACTATGAGAAGCTGAGCGAAACGGTAGTAGTTACAGTACCGAGCCCGGAGATGCTCGCGGGCAACTTCAGTTTCGGCGGGCGCGGCCTGCCGATCTACAACCCGATGACGACGCGTCAGAGCGGGACCAATTGGACGCGCGATCCCTTCCCGGGTAACATCGTGCCCGCGTCGATGGTCAATCCCGTCGCGCGCAAGGTCATGGATCTGAAACCGTGGCGCGCGCAATCGGATCCGGGTACCATTCAGCCTACCGGGCCGGTGAACAACCTGACCTACAACGCCGGAGGCGGCTACAACTTCATCCGTTACGACGCGAAGCTCGATCATCAGTTCAGTACGGCCCATCGTATCTTCGGGCGCTA
>VFZW01000120.1 GCA_016871055.1 Acidobacteriota bacterium | reverse complement strand
CGCAGGACGACGCCAAAGCCACCATTCCCCTCTTCCGCGCCGTCCAAATGCACGAGCGCAACGAAGTACTTCCCGGCATCTTCTCGACAACCTTTGAAGCCGGCCACATGCTCGGATCAACGTCCCTGCTCATCGAATCCGAAAGCAAGCGGCTACTCTTCTCCGGCGATGTCGGCCGCAAGAATCTCCCCATCATCCGCGATCCCGAACGCGCCCAACCCGCCGACATCCTCATCATGGAGTCGACCTACGGCGACCGCTTGCATCAGCCCATGACCCACGCCAAGGACAAACTCGCCTCCATTATCAATGCCACCGCGCGCCGCGGCGGCAAGATCGTCGCACCCGCCTTCGCAGTTGGCCGCACGCAGCAGCTTGTCCTTCTCATTCACGAACTCATCCGCGACGGCCTCATCCACGAAATTCCCGTCTTCGTCGACAGCCCTCTTGCCATTAACGTCACTGAAGCGTTCCGCAAACACACCGAGTGCTACGACATTGAGACCAAGAGTTTCCTCGACGATGGCAACGATCCTTTCGGCTTCCGCCGCCTCCGTTATGTCCGCGACGTCGAGGACTCCAAAGCGCTCAACGACCTCCGCGTTCCCTGCATCATCATCTCCGCCTCCGGCATGGCCGAAACCGGCCGGATCGTCCATCACCTCAAGAACAACGTCGGCGACCCGCGTAACACCGTCCTCATCACCGGCTTTCAGGCCGAAAACACCCTCGGCCGCAAGTTGCTAGAAGGCGAGAAAGAGGTCAACATCTTCGGCGAGCCGGCGCGCGTCCGCGCCGAAGTGCAAAAGCTCAACGAACTCTCCGGCCATGCCGATCAGCAGGAACTGCTGGCGTGGATGGAGCCGCTGACGAGGACCATTCGCCACATCTTTCTGGTCCACGGCGAGTACAAGCAACAACAGGCCATGGCGGAAGCCATCCGCGAGCGATACGATCTACCCGTAACGATCCCCGACCAAAACGAAACTTTCACGCTGTAGCGTACTGGTACCTTACCGGTACGGTTTTGATGCGCCGGTTCCATTCTGGCCGAAGCGCCCGGTCGCTACCCTGAATGAGACGAGGAGCCCGTGACCCAAACTCTGTATCAGTACTCGTATCTGCAAGTGCTGGATTTCCTCACAACCGTAGCCTTTCTGATCAATGGCGTGCAGGAGGGCAATCCTGTGGTGAACTGGGCGCTGGGCGCGTTTCCGACGCCCATCGCGGGCCTCGCCGCCGTCAAGATCGTCGCGATCGGCCTCGGCATCTATTGCTGGCAGACCGCGAAGTCCAACATCCTCGCGAGAATCAACATCGCCTTCGCGGTGCTGGTAGCCTGGAACCTGATCACGCTGATTGTCAAAACGGCGAAATAAGAACAACGGCCGCCCCGAAAGGCGGCCGTTGTTTTTGGGTTTTGATCAGCCTCAGAAGTAGTACTTGAAGCCGAGTTGCACCGCGCGGGCGCCAATCTTCGTACCGGTGATCTGGCCGAAGTTCGCCGCGCCCCATGTCGTCGCCGGATCGGAGAAGATCGGCGTGTTGGTGGCGTTGGTCGCTTCCAAACGGAATTCGGCGCGTTGGCCTTCCTTCACGTGGAAGCTTTTGAGCAACGCCGCGTCGAGGGTCTTAATGCCGGGGCCGCGTGCGTTCAAGTAGCGGGGCGCCGTGCCGAACGTGTCGATGGCCGGGCGCGTGAACGCGGCCGGATCGAGGTAGTTCTGCAAGCGGTTGACGATCGGTCCCTTGGTCAAAGGATCGCCGATCAAGTTCGGGCGCTGCGTGCCGTTCCAAAGCTGTCCCGCGTTGAGGAAGGGCTGCAACGGATTACCACCCTGCATCAACAGGAAGCCAGAAACTTCCCAACCACCCACGGCGAGATCGGCCCAACGGCTAATGCCGCTGGCGAACTTCCGGCCGCGGCCGAAGGGCAATTCGTACGCGCCCGAGGCGACAAAGCGGTGCGGAATGTCGTGGGCGGAAAGCGATTTCTCGTTCTTTCGGTCGAACGGATTCTGCATCGCGGTCGAACCGCCGAGCCATTGCACGTTGCCTGAAGCGATCGATGCGTCGTCGATCATCTTCGACCATGTGTAGTGGCCAAGGAACGTCACGCCCTTGGAGAACCGCTTCTCGTACTTCATCTGCAGTGCGTGATAGTAGGAGTTCGCGGCGGCCGGTTCCGACGTGCCGACGCTGGTGCCGTCGAAGTGCGGCATCGGACGCAGCAAGCGGAATCGCTGAATCGTCTGGCGATTCAAGTTCGCCGCCAGCGGGTTCGTTATCTGCCCAAACATCGGATTCGGAACCTGTGCTTCCAGGTTGTTGCGGCCGATCGAGAAGTATTGCGGATCGAGGTAGCTCAGGCTCGTCGCGCCCCAGAACAGGTGCGCGCCGCGACTGCCGGTGTAGTTGACCTCGAGGAGTCCTTGCCCGGGCAGTTCGCGCTGCACCGACCAGTTCCACGAGTAGTATTCCGGGTTGCGGTTGTTCGAGGGAACCACCGTACCGGCCCCCAAACCGATGAATGTGTTGGCGCCGAGCGAGTTGCCGGGCGGCAGAAGCATGCCATCCGGATACGGATTGTTCAGCTTCGCATAGAGCGTCGCATTGGCATCGAGCGAGAAGATCGGAGCCGCGTTCACATTGAAAGCCGCACCCGTGTGGCCGAAGACCGTCGCGCGAGAAAGCTGGTACAGCAATCCCCAGCCGCCACGAATCGACGTCTTGTTGTCCAACGCATACGCGAAGCCGATACGCGGACTGATGTTGTTGTAATCTCCATTGAAGGGCGAACGGCGATCCTTGTTGACGAACGCGAACACGCCACGCGTGTCGAGACCGTTGACGCGCACCGACGACTGCGCGTTCAGATCCCAATAGCTCTGGCGGTCCTGCGTTTCCCAGCGCGGAATGTCGAACTCGTGGCGAACACCAAGGTTCAGCGTCAGTTTACGCGTGATTTTCCAATCGTCCTGGAAATAGAAGCCCGCGTAGCGCGAGCGCGTGAAGACTTTCGGATCGATGTGGAACTGCCCGCCGCCGCCCCAGCCGAGTAACATCGTGGCCAGTCCGTTGCCCTGATAGTTGTCACCAACGTTGTTGAGGCGCCGAGTCGCCTGCGAGGAGAAGCTGAACTGGCCCGACGGGAAGCCGGGTTGCAGGTAGTCGAGGAAGAAGTGGCGCATCTCGCCGCCGGCCTTGATGTTGTGGCCTCCCCAGGTCTTCGAGTACGAACCCGAGAACTGGTGTACGCCTTCCTGGCGATCCATAATCAGCCAGCCTTCGGTGCCGATGTCGGTAAAACCGTCGGGCGCGAAGGTCGGGAATACGAGGTAGTTCGCGTTGCCCTTCATGTACTGCGGCAGGCCGAGTGAGGTGAGATCGAACGGCTCCATCGCTTTGCGCGTGAAGTCGGAGTAGATCAAGCCGTAGCGAAACGTCCAAACCGAGGTGGCGCTCTGCAGACGGGTGAAATCGACGACCACCGATTGGGTATCGGTGTTGGTCGGACCGTTATTAAAAGTGAACGCGGGATTACCAGCGCCGAACAGGTTCGGCGGATTACCAAAGTTCAGGTTGCGGCTGTAGCGGCCGTAAGCGCGGTTCTTATCGGAGAAGTTGTGGTCGGCCTTGATGTCGAACTGCTTCGCGCCGCCGACATTGATGTCCTGTTTGAACCAGTTATTTGTGTTGGTGATCGCATTGGTCACCTGATTGGGCGTCGGGAAGAAACCGAGCGCCTTGAGCGCGATCGGATCCATGCGCGACTTAGGCACGATGTTGCCGGGGAACGGCGCGCGCGAAACCTGGCTGCCGCTGACCGGCGTCGTCGAGAACGGATCGTAGATTTCGATCATCCGGCGGTCGCTTTGGAGTGTTTTCGAAAAATCGCCCTCGCGCTGTTCCAGTGTGGGGAACGTCGCCGTGTAGGCCAGCGGGCTCTTCGACCGGTTCCATTCGAACGTGCCGAAGAAGAACGTCTTGTTCTTGATGATCGGACCGCCGAAGACGCCGCCGAGTTGATCGCGCCTTCCATACGGCCGTGCCGATCCGGCGCGATTCGCCGCCCAGCTATTGGCGTTGAAGTCGTTGTGCCGCAAGAAGTAGAAGCCCGTGCCGTGGAAATCGTTGGTACCCGACTTGGTCACCATGTTGATCACCGCGCCACCGGTTTGGCCGTATTCCGCCGAGAAGAAGTTCGTCTGCATCTTGAACTCTTGCACGGCATCGACCGATGGCTTGAACTTCAGGTCGGTGATGCCGGAATTCTGTTCGACGGTGGTCACAGTGACGCCGTCCACCAGCACATCGGAAGTCGAGTTGCGCGAACCGTTCGCCACGAAGTTCGTGTTTGTCGAACCGCGTCCACCAGCGGAGCCTACAACGCCGGGCGTCAAATAGATCAATGCCAGCGAGTCGCGTCCCGGATTCGGCAGTGACAGCATGTACTTGTTGTCAATCGTTTGACCGAGATTGGCGATCGTCGTGTTCAACAACGGCGCCGCGCTGGTCACTTCAACCGCCGTTGCGATATCGCCCACTTGCATCTGCACATCAAGGGTCGCCTGCTGCTGCACGGTCAACTCGAAGCGCTTCTGGACGAACTTCTTGAAGCCGTTGGCTTCGACGGTCAGGAAGTAGCCGCCGGGCGGCAGTGCACTGACGGCATAACGGCCGGACGAATCGGTGAGTGACGCGTGTGGAACATTTCTGTCGGATTCTGTAATTACGACTTTTGCGCCGGGAACAGCGGCGCCCGATTGATCCGTCACCGTACCGCGAATGGCGGCGGTGTAAGATTGGGCGGCTGCCGTAATAACCGTGATCGCCGAGATGGCGACCGCGGCGAGTAGCGCCGGGATTCGATTCATGAAGACAACCTCTTGAAGACTGGATTGGAACCGGGGCTGCGGCCCCGGTTCCAATCAGTATATGAAATGTAACAACCGCGACGGAAGAGTAACTCTCAGGAACGCATAAAGCATCTGTAAGGGTGGTGGCGTTTGTAGTATTCTCAGAATTGGCCAAAACTCACCCCTCTTGGAGGTATTCATGAAGACATTGCAAAGATTAGTGGGTCTCGCGCTACTGTCGTTCAGCGCGATGGCGCAGACTGCATCGCTCGAAGGCGAAGTTAAAGGCGAGGACGGAAAGCCCCTACAGGGCGCGATGATCAAGCTCGAGCGTAAGGACATCAAAGGTTCCTACAAAGTTAAGACCAATAAGAAGGGCCAGTGGTTCCATGCCGGCCTGCCGCTTGGCAACTACGACATCATGTGCGAAGTCGACGGCAAAGTCGTCGACAGCGTGAAGGGCGTGCGCACCCGCCTTGGCGATCCGCTTCCGATCAACTTCGATCTCTCCAAGCAGGCCGCCCAACGCGCCGCCATGGAGAAGGCCGCCGCAACCGGACAGATCACCGAAGAAGTCTCTCGCGAAATGTCGAAGGAACAGCGCGAAGCGCTTGAGAAAGCTGCGAAAGAACGCGCGCAGGCGATGGCCAAGAACAAGGAATTGAACGACGCCTTCAATGCGGGCATGGAAAACCTGAAGACCAAGAACTTCCAGGCGTCCATCGAAGCGTTCGAGAAGGCCGCCGGCATCGATCCGAAGCAGGTCGTCATCTTCGCCAACATGGCCGAAGCCTATGTCGGCATGGCCGGCACCAAGACCGGCGACGAACAGGTGGCGATTCTCACCAAGGGCATGGACGCCTACAACAAGGCGCTCGAACTGAAGCCCGACGACGCCGGCATGCACAACAACTATGCGCTCGCCCTCGCCAAGGCCAGGAAGTACGACGACGCGCAGAAAGAGCTCGACAAAGCCGCGGCGCTCGACGCCCCCAATGCCGGACGGTACTACTACAACCTCGGCGCGATCCTGACCAACAACGGCCAGCTCGAACCGGCCAGCGTGGCGTTTAAGAAGGCGCTCGACGCCGACCCCAACTACGCCGACGCGCACTTCCAATACGGCCTGTATTTGTTTAGCAAGGCGACGATCACAGCCGACGGCAAAACGGTTCCAGTCCCCGGAACGGCTGAATCGTTCCAGAAGTACCTCAGCCTGAAAGCCGACGGCCAGTTTGCCGACGCCGCCAAGGGCATGCTTGAAGCAATCGGCGGACAAGTCGTCACCGAGTTCCGCAATCCCAACGCGCCAGCCTCGAAGAAGGGCGCGCCTTCGACCACGAAGAAGAAGTAACGGTGTTCCGAGTTAGGGCGTCCACTCGCATGGACGCCCTTTTTCTATCTAACCCATGCTCAAGTACGTCATCGGAATTGTCATCTCGTTCATCGCGTTGAGCTTCATACGCGCTGTGATGGGAATTATTTCGAAGTCCGTCAAGGAAAGCGTCGAGGATGCCGTTGCGGGCGACGCTCCCAAGCCCAGACCTGAGCCCGCGAAAGCAACCCAACTCCGCAAATGCGCTACCTGCGCCACATATAAGCCGGAAGCGTCCATGATCCGTTACGGCGCCGGCGAGAAAAGCATCTTTTTCTGCTCGGCCGATTGCGAAAAGAAAGCCTCTAGCTAACCGCTCGCGTTAGCATGCATTCGTCTTTAATGGGAGGGTCCGCCGGGCAGCAGAATCCCAACCGATCCAAACGCTGCTACCTGAGCGCCTGCAACTGCCGCAACTCATCCTCGGCCTGTTGAATCGACGACTGAATCCGCGACAAATCCCCGGCTTCCAGCGCGCCTCCCGAACGATCCCGGTTCTGCGCCGACAAGGTAAAACTGCGGTACAGATCCGTCACCTCCCGGTACCGCCGCAGAATGCTCACCAGCAGCGCCTCTCTCCGCCGTTCGATATCCCGATCCACTTTCGGCGCCGCCGGCGGAGGCTTCGCCGCTTGCACTTTCAACTTTTCCGCCAGAGCCCGCTCATTCGCCTCCGCACGCGCCAACCGCTCGGTCCTCGCCTTCGCCTCCGCCGACGCCGCCGCCAACAACCGGTTGGCGTGCTCGATCTCCACGCGCGTCTCGGTTAATTGCCCGGCCAAAATCTTCGACTCGGCGACCGCGCCCGCCGCCTTCTCCGACGCCGCCGTCAACTCCTCGCGAGACTGCGCCAACGCCGCCGTCAACTCCGCCGTGCGCGCTCGCAACTCATCGATCATCCGTAGCGCGTTCGGCGATTCGACTTCGGTTGGAACACGAACAATCCTCGTCTCGGCCTTCACCGGTCCCGCGGGCGGTTCTTCCCGCACCGGCGCCGCCGGCGGACTCCGCCGTTCTCGCTGCAACGAGTCGATGCGCTCCAGCGCCGCCTGATAACGTAACTCCGTCCGCCACCAGTAATAGCTCGCCGCGATCGTCGTGAAGAACAACAGCAGCGGCAACAGCCGTTCGATGGCGCGTGCGATCTTCATCGTCGGACCGCGAAATGCGCACGATGCGGCACTTCGCGCCCCCCGTTGGAGATTTCGACGCTGGCCGTTCGCGCACGGGGATTCCGTAACTCAACGGCCAGGCTCCAATGCGAAGCCGCCGTCCCCACGATCTTCGCGACCGCCTCTCCGATCTCGCCACGACTGCGACAGAATGCACCGGCGCCACCAGACTGTTCGGCCAGTTGCAACAGCCCGCGCTGATAGGCCTCGTTGATTGGATCGGAGGCATAATTCAAATGCACAAAAAACAGCGGCGTCTCCGAGGCCGCGACCGTATCGGAGAGCTTTAGAATCTTTTCACGAACCAGTTGGTCGGGAAACCGCCGGCTCAAGTCGCGCGAGTCGGTGGCGTTGATGACCGGGTTGGTGAAGTCCTCGCGATAGTTGTAGATGTTCGAATCGGTGACGTACAGAACCGCCACACGCACGTTCGACCGGCTCATCAGCGCGTCGCCCAATGAAGTCGCCGCGTCGAGCGTTTCCAACAGCCCCGCCTTTCCTGTCGCGGGGTATTCGGCGATGGCCGAAGCTGTCTTCGTCCGGTCGCCCGTCGGGTCGACCAGAACCTGCAAGCCATCCTGCGCCTTCAGCACGGAGGCCCAATAGTTGTTCGGCAACTCGCTCAGCGACGCCTTCAGCGCCTGCCGGGCGTTGTCCACCAATGTCAGATCGCCGGCAAGATCGAGCACGACGAGCAGGATCAAGTCGTCCTTCGGGCCGTGCACGCGCAACACGCGCGCCGGGGATCCGTCCAACTTGGCGGCGAAGCCCGTTCGCTCCAGGGGCGGGTCGACATTCAGCGCCGCCACTCGTAGTTGTGTGCGGACCGGTTTGCGCGCCTCCGCGCCCCCCAGCAGCGAGGCGCCAATAATCGGTATCGCAGTCCGTCGAAGCAGATGCCGTCCTCTACCCTATTATGACGGCATCGTTATGTGAGAAGTGTCATCGATATCGGTTACCGGCGTCATTTCGCGACAGCCTCCGGGCCACCCCAACCGTGGTCGAGTCAACCCGACATCGCCCGTTCCGTTGTAAGTGTTACTTTGCATTCTCGGCGACGCGCGCCGAGAAGCGCGCGACGTCGATCACGGCACGTTCGTGCGTGCCTTCTCCGACGACCCCGTGCGGCGCATCGCACCGCACGCGAAAATTCACGCGTTTGCCGTTCTGTTCGATCACTTCCGCGCGGAAGACAACTTCGGCGCCCATTCCCGCCGCTGAGAGGTGCTTGACGTTCACGACCGTGCCCACCGAATCCCAACCATCGGGCAGCAGCGGCTTTATCGCGTTGCGCGAAGTGCGCTCCATCCACAAGATCATCCACGGCGTGCCAAGAACGCGCGCGCCTTCCAGGCCCAGAAACGAAATCGCCGTGTCGTCGCCGACCACCAATTTTTCTTCCCAAGTTACGCCGATCAAGCTGTCCATTTATTTCCCTCCAAACGCCTTGCCGATCGCTTCGCGCTGCGCGGCCGTCAGCAGCCGGACCTTCTCATTTTTCAGCAGGAAATGAAGCTTTGCCGTTTCTTCCAACTCTTCGGCGCGGTCGACCGCTTCGTTTACGGACCGTCCCAAACAGACCAGACCGTGATTGCGAAGCAAAAGGCAACCATGGTCGCGCGCCGCCTCGCCGATCGCCTCGGCGAGTTCGGTCGAGCCGGGCCGGTAATAAGGAACGACCGCGAGCGGCACAACGCGCATTAAATAGTAAGGCGTCATCACCGGCAGCGGCGCGGCCTCATCCAAATCGTCGAGACACGACAGCATCACCGACCAGGTCGAATGCAGGTGTACCAACGCGGATGCGCGTTCGCCCGCCGCCTCATAGGCGCGTAGATGAAACGGGTACTCCTTCGACGGCTTATTGGCGTTCCGCGCCTTGCCGTCCATGCCGATCGCAGCCAACGATTCGACGCTCGAGTGCCGCATCGATTGGCCGGTCGGCGTAATCCAAACCGTGTCGCCTTCGCGAACGCTCAAGTTTCCGGTCGAGCCAAAGGCCAGTCCGCGCGCGTGGAAACTCCGTCCCGCATCGCACATCGCTTCCAATTCGGTCATCAAGTTCTCTCCAACGCTTTTCGGAAAAAGTCCGCGCTGCCGAAATTACCCGACTTTAACACCAACGTTAGCGCCGGCCCGTCGCCGACCGGCCGGATGGCTGGAACGCCGGGATCAATCACGCGTCCGACTTCGGCGGCTTCCACGCCGAGCGCCGCCGTCACCGCGCCGGCCGTCTCTCCGCCGGCGACGATTAGGCGTTTCACCTCGTCGGATAAGGTCGAGGCGATCACACCAAAAAGCATTTCCAATTCTTCGGCGACGATTTGCCCGTCGAGTCCGCTTGCTTCGCGCTCGTCGGCAGTCTGGGACGATCGGATTACCGCGGTTCCAACCGCCCGCAGTTGCTTTCGAGCCTCGCGCAGAACGCGGCCGGTTTCCTTCTCGACGTCTTCCAGAAGCGCCGCCGCGTCGATCGATACCTGATCGCCGCCGAGACGTTCGAGCTGCGAAAGGGTCGCGGCCGAACAACTGCCCGCGAGGATCAGCGCCGCGCCGCCCGGCGCCGCGGCTAGATACGTTTCATCGTTCCGCATCCAACCTCGCGTGCGCCATACTTTTGGCAAAGAAATACCCATGCCGCTTCCGCCGGTCAACAGCGGTGCGTCGGCGAAGCGCACGGCGAGAAAATCCAAATCGTCGTCGCCAATCACATCGGCCAGAGCGATCTCAACACCGCGCGGTACGTTTTCGCCGCGCAATGGCAACAGCCCAACCTTTCGTTTCGTCTGCCGCTGCAACCAGCGAACCAGATTCGAATCCGTCATCGGATTCAGCGGATGGTTGCGCATGGAAGTCTCGGCGAGCGGAACTCCGTGCACGAACAGATGCCCCATGTATTGGGTGCGTCCATTCACCGGTAACGCGGGGATGGCGAGCGTCGATTCGGCGCCCAACTCGCGCAAGAGCGCGTCGCAAACTGGCCCGATGTTGCCTTCGGGTGTCGAATCGAAGGTAGAGCAGTATTTGAAGTAGATTTGGCGCGGCGCGTGCGCGCGTACGCCGGCGAGCGCGTCGAGTATCATCGACACAGCGTCTTTAGGCTTCACCGAACGCGACTTCAGGCAGGAGACGCTGGCATCATAACCGGGCGGGACTTCGGCGCCGCCGAAGGCCAGCACGGTTCTCACGCCGCTTTCCGACAGCATGCCGGCCAAGTCGGTTCCACCCGTAAAGTCATCGGCAATCGCGGCGAAAATCATGGAGTGGCTCTCTGATAGTATAATGTCCCATTAGTGCCGACGATCTACGATGTGGCCAAAAAGGCCAATGTGTCCACCTACACTGTTTCGTGTGTATTGAACAAATCGGCCTATGTCAGTCTGGAATTGACCGAACGCGTGCTGGCCGCGGTTAAGGAACTCGACTACACGCCGAACGCGGTGGCGCGCAGTTTGCAGACACGTTCCACCAAGACAATCGCGATGTTGATTCCGACGATCGGCAATCCGTTCTACGCTAACGTGGTGCGCGGCGTGGAAGACCGGCTTCGCAAGGACGGGTATTCGCTGCTGATCGGCAACACGTACGACGAACCCTCCGAGCAGGTGCGGTACTTGAACCTTTTCAAGGCGCGACAAGCGGACGCGGTGCTGCTGTTCATCGTTCCGGGCGGCGAAGACGACGTCGCGAAACTTGTCGGCGCCAAGCGACCCGTCGTCTGCGTGGGACGCGTGCCGAACTCCTTCGGCTCCGATTGCGTGAGCGCGAACAATGTTCGCGGCACGCAACTGGCGATCGAGCATCTCGTCGCCAAGGGCCACAAAACGATCGCGATCGTTACTGGGCACACGACGCTGTCGACTTCGACGGATCGCATCGAAGGATGGCGGCGCACGCTGAAGAAAAACAAACTCAACCATGCCGATACACTGATCGAAACGAGCGATCATAACGAAGTCGCCGGCTGCGAGGCGACGCACCGGCTGCTCGAACGCGAGCCAAAAACGACGGCGATCTTCGCGTCGAACTTCCCTCTCATGACGGGAGTAGTGCGGGCGCTCAAGGAAAGAGAGATCGCAGTGCCGAAGGCGGTGGAGGTGGCCAGTTCGGACGACTCGGATTGGTTGGACATTTTTTTCCCACCCGTCACGACGGTCGCGCAGCCCGCTTATGAAATGGGCGAGCGGGCGGCCGACCTGGCGCTGCAGCGCATCAAGGACAACAACAGGCCATTTACCAAAGTTGTCCTGGAACCGGTATTGCATCCCCGTGGTTGAAACCGTTCGTTGTCTTGGGCCCGTCTGGCTTGTTAGAGTGGAATCGTTGCGTCAATCGGCCCGAGGTATTCGTTGATCCGTTTTTCCCCCTTGTTCTTGGTGGCGGCGATTGCCGTTTTCGCCGATACTCCCGAGGCCGATGGAGCGCCGCAGATCGGCCAGCAGGTGCTGGCGCGCTATTACGCCGCTGTGACACAGCAAGCCCCGAAGACGAAGAGCATTGAGATGGACATGGACTTTTCGGCGCGGCTACCGAAGCTAAAAAAGGAAGGCGCGCTGCTTGGACGGCGAATCGTTTCCTCGCTGGGCAAGATCAGTTTTGTGATCAAGTCCATCACGGGCGACAACACGGTGAAGCAATACGTGATCGCGAAGTATCTGGCGGGCGAGTCGGAGATGTCGGAGAAATCGCACGACGCCGCAATCACGCCCAAGAACTACAAGCTCAAATACAGGCGGGCGGAGTCATTCAACGGGCGGCCGATCCACATCTACGAACTGAGCCCGCGCAAGAAGCAGTTGGGACTGTTCAAGGGCGAGTTGTGGATCGACGAAGAGACCGCGCTTCCGGTTCGCGAGAGCGGTATTTTCGCTAAGAACCCTTCGGTATTTTTAAAGAAGGTGAACTTCACGCGTACGTATGCGATGTACGAGGGCGCGGCGCTGCCGGCGCGCATCGAGTCGCGGGTTGAAACTCGCATTGCGGGCGCGGCGGATTTGGACATTCGTTACTCCAACTTCGGCCCCGAGTCGTCGGCGCAATGAGGCGAATCAACCTCAATGAGGCGTTCGCGTCCTTCGACGAGCACTGGCGCCCCCGAACCGCCGGATTCGTAAACGGCCAGGTGGTGAAACTCGTCAAGTTTCAGGGCGAGTTCGTGTGGCACAAACACGACGATACCGACGAGATGTTCCTGGTGCACAAGGGCGCAATGACGATTCGTTTCCGGGATGGGGAAACGACGCTGCGGGCCGGTGAGTTCTTTGTCATTCCGCGCGGCGTCGAACATATCACGGCCGCGGCTGAAGAATGCGAGGCCGTATTGTTCGAACAGGCTGGAACTCGAAATACCGGCAACGCGATCGATGCCGAAAAGACGGCGGCCGAGGAACCGGCGATTTAGCGAGTTCCGGTTAGTTGTTGCGGAAGTTGGCGGCCTTGGCGTCCCACGGGCCTTCGAGGATTTGCACTTTGGGCTTAGCGGATTTTAGTGCAGCAAGTCCCTTGGCTGTGACGGCGGTGCCCTTGAGATCGAGCATCTCGATGCTGGGTAGAGCGGCGAGTAGCGGGACGGCGGTGTCGTCGATGCGATCGCAACCTTGCAGCGTGAGGCGGCGAAGTTTCTTGAGCGACTTCATCTTCTCGATCCAGCGCGGAGTGACGCCCATCATGCTCACCGTGGCGAAACGGGCGCCCTCTACTCCGACGCCTATGGAGGTGCAGCCGAAGCGAAGTTCGGCGAGATCGTTGAGCATGAGCAGCGCGTCGAGGCCGGCGTCGGACATGCTGATCGTCCAGACGTTGGAATCGGTCCCTTGGCGGCCGCCGAGGTCGAGGTAGCGAAGTCCAGGCATGTTGCGCAGGGCTTGCATGCCGGCGTCGCCGATTTCGTTGCCGCCGATACTGAGCGACTTTAGATTCGGGAGAACGGTGAGGCGTTCGGGGCCGACATCGGTGAGCATGATGGAACCGGCGTCGACGGTTTCGAGCGTTGTGATGCCGGCGATGTGATCGAGGGCGGTGTCCGAGGCCTTCGTTCCGTGTAGCGTGAGGTGCTTGAGCTTCTTCCAGTTCTTGATGGCGGCGATGCCTTCGTCGGTTATGTACTCGGCAAAACGGAGATTAAGTTCGACAATACCGGGAAGGGTCTTCAACTCTTGCATCCCTTGGTTGGTGACCCGCGTCAGCGACAGGTCAAGCGATTGAAGTGCGGGGAGTTCGGCTAGGCGGCGGAGGTCGGTGTCGGTTACCCACGAGGCGCGGAAATTGACGGCTGTGACCTGTCCGGCAGTGTCCCGCGTGTAGGTTCCGCCGGCGTTTTCGATCCAACTCAGGTCGGGGATGGTGGCGAGGGCAAGCAGAAGCAGCGTCATTTAGCGGGTTCTCCTATTGGGTAGCGCCGAGTCGCGATCGAAGACGAACTGGCACGAGGGCAAGCCGACCTTCAGTTCACCGAACGCCTTTTCGGTGATGAGCGTGTGATAGAGATTCAAATGGCGCAGGGAACGCATCTTCGCGAGCGCTTCGACGCTCTTGTCGGTGACGTTGAGGTTGTCGATGCTGAGGTCCTCGACATTCGGCAGTGCGGCGAGAAGGGCGATGCCGTTGTCATCGACGGAGGTGTAGTCGAGTTTGATCCTGCGGAGGGCTTTCATCGACGCGAGGGTTTCGGCGGCGACGTTGCCGGCGAGGGTGCGGAACATCTCGACGCGTTCGAGATTGGCGAGCGGCGCGAGCGCTGGGAAGGCTTTGTCGGTAAAGCGGGCCTGGTTGAGGACGAGTTCGCGGAGGTTCGAAAACGCAGCGACGATCGGGAGCGAATCATCGCCGATGTCGGTTCCGGCGAGTTGTAGCGATTCGAGTTTCTTGAGATTCGCCAGGTGCTTCATGCCGGGGTCGGCAATCTCGGTGTAGCTGAGACGAAGCGCTGCGAGGGCGGTAAGTTTGCCGACGGCTTCGAGGGCCTTGTCGTCGACTTTGGTGGAGCCGAGGTCGAGGTCGCGAAGGTTCGTCAGCGCGGTGAGCTGCGCGAGGCCATGGCCTTCTACAAGGGTTCCCGCGATGCGAAGGGTGTGAAGCGATTCGATCTTTGCGACGGTGGCGAGGCCCGCATCGGAGAGGGTGGTGTTGCTGAGATCGAGGACGCGAAGATTGGGTAGATTGGCGAGGGCGGCGACGCCGAGATCGCCGACTTGTGTGGCTTGGAGATCGAGTTGTTCGAGGGTTGTCAGCTTGCTCAGAAAGGTAAGTTGGGCGTCGGTGATTGCCGTGGCGGCGAGATCGATGGAACGGGGATCTCCTTTGCCACCGAGGGCGCGTACCCATTCGACGATGGCGGCGGAACTATCGTTGGCGGGGCGCGCGGCGCCGGTGTTTTTCGACTTAATGGAAGCCGCACCGACGTACTGCACTTTCGCTTTGGGGAGGGCGGCGCGGAGAGCGTCGACACCGTTGGCGGTGACGCGGCTGTAGCGAAGATCGATGTCGGTGAGACTCTTTAGTTCGTGGAGTCGCGCGAGGCCGGCGTTGGTGATTTTGGTGCGGTAGAGATCGAGGTCTTGCAGCTGCGTCATGCCAGCGAAGATGTCCATGCTTGCGTCGGTGAGGACGGTGCCGCGGAGCGCGAGGCGCTTGAGCTTCTTTAGATTCTTTAGCTGAGCGATGCCTTGATCGGTGAGGCGCGGACCGGAGAGATCGAGTTCTTCGAGCTCGGTAAGGTTTGCAAGATGCTTGAGGCCTTCGTCGGTGATGACGCTGTCGCGGAGAAGCAGGCGGCGGAGTTGCTTCAGATTGGCGAGGCCGGTCATGCCGGCGTCGGTGAAGCCGGTGTTGTTGAGATCGAGGCTGCGCATGTTGACGAAGCTCGAAAGGTCGATGCGGCGGAGCGTGCATTGCGAGCACCGGAGTTCTTTGAGCGCGGTGAGCGTTTTGAGTTGTTCGATGCCGTTGTCGCGGATGTTAATTGTCGTCGCGAAGTGCCAGCCGACGTAGAGGCGCTCGAGCGTCTTCAAACCGGCGAGCGTTTTGAAAACGTCGTTGGCGTTTTCGTTGCCGCCGCCGGGGTTCCAGACGGGGCCGGGGAGGAAGAGGTCACGGAGGTGTTTTAGCTCGGCGAGTTTGACGAGTTCACTGGGAGGCATGACGGAGCCGGTGAGGTCGACGCCGGTGATTTTGATTTCGCCGTCGGGCAACTGGCTGACGTCGCCGATAGGGCGTGCAACGCCGTCGATGGAGACGAGGCCGTCCCAGCGGATGACCCACTCGGCGACATCGCGTTCGGCGGCACAGAGGGCGAGGGCGCAGAGGGGTAGGAGGAACTTCTTCATGCGCGGCTAGGCCAGGATGTCGCCGACCCGCCGCGCGAGTCGTTCGCGTTAGGCGCGGTCAAACGATTGCATCTCGAGTCCGAAGCCGGCGTTTTCGAGGGCGGTCATCCAGGGGAAAAGGCTGTTTTCCTGGCGAACTAGTCTCCTGTCTTGGATAATTCGTTACAACGGCGCACCTTGTCGAGGATAACGTCTGCGGAGGCCTTCCATGTGAAGGGGGTCGGGGCTCCGTTCCAACCGGCCAGCCAGTGGTAGATG
>VFZW01000119.1 GCA_016871055.1 Acidobacteriota bacterium | reverse complement strand
GGCTGGAGTGCAGCGCTCGCGATTGGCTGATACTCCGGCCCGCTGAAGGGCTCGAAGCCGATGGGCCAGGGCATGCGGAGGCGGCAGAGGACGCGAAGGACAGTGGCGGCCGGCGGCTGGTTTACCGTTCGACGATGATCTCTGGCGACCCACCGCACTTCTCCACATCCTCACGCAAATAGGCAGGAACCTCAGCGCCGCAGATAAGTCTCTGGCCAGGTTGCATTTCGACGGCGCCTTGCCGATCCAAGAAGAACCTCGCTTCGTAGAGTCCACCCGGATGGCCGTCAGGGTACGGAAACGTGAAATATGGATCGGTGAACCGTCTGCCATAACGCCCGAGAATCGTGAGCGAGGAAGAGGTCTTCGCATCGAGGCCGAGATGCTCCATGTACTCGGGATAGTCGGGGCGTTTCGGACTCATCAGCCGGTTCGCGAAAAATGGAAAGTGCGCCTTTGAAACGTAGCGGGCGTGCAGTTCCGGAAACGAAAATACCGGCTGTCCGCGCCTCACGCCCGCAACGTATCGGAACTCGTACTCACCGTGTTCGTGACGCAGGATCCCGATAGGATGCCAGTTGTTCGAGGCTTCGTCCTGCCAAGCTACATACAAGATCGTTGTCCGCGGTGATGTTGAGACGGTTAGCATGCCACCTATCGATCTTAGCGTTGAGCCCGTCGCGCCGTCACTCGTCGAACAGTACGATTGACTCTCCAGGCGCGGCGGCACGGAGCCCACGTCGAGTTTGCGATGCGTTTTGTTAACGCGCGTCTCGGCGTCCAGCGCTCGAGGTTGCAGCCCAGCGCTTTCGTTTTCGAGTGAGGACCGGAACACCGCCTTGAAATCGCGAAGACGTACTGCTACGGTGGAGTCACTGGAGATCGCAACTATGTCTCAAAAGAACTTCGAAGATGGAAAGCGGGATGCCCAACACGGCTTAGCGAAAGACCTCCCACATGATGCCTGGAATGATCGCCTCTTCAATCTCGACAACGAGTAGAAAGACGACCGAGCAGACTATCGCAAGGGGTACGAAGCTGGAAAGACGATCAGAGAGCAGGAGAAGTAGCCTGGACAACTTGCGCTAAAGGCGGTGGAGAAGCGATCAACGCTGAGCCTCAAACCTGGTGCTCGCCGCCGCCTCGCGAAAGCCGGTGTCCGCAGGTAGCACTGCAAGGAATTGGCGGACTACTGGTTCGACGGCTACAGCGCATGCTCGGTCGCGTACAGGAATCACGATAGCGCACCCAATCCACAACGGATCGGGTGCGCTCGGTGACTTAATCGGCGGGTCTGCTTTCTACGCCCGCAACCCCTTGCGCAGCGGCAGGTCGCGCAGGCGCTTGCCGGTGGCCGCGAAGATTGCGTTGGCGATCGACGGCGGAATCGGGGGCACGCCGGGTTCGCCGACGCCCGCGGCGGGCGCATCGCTCTTGATCAGATGCACGTGCACCGTTTCGGGAGCTTCGGGCAGCCGCGCCACGTTGTAGTTGTGGAAGTTCGACTGCTGCACCTTGCCGTCCTTGACCGAGATCTCGCTCATCATCGCGATCGACGTGCCGAACACGCCGGCGCCTTCAAACTGCGCCAGCACGCGGTCCTCGTTGTACGTCTTGCCCGCGTCGACGGCGATGTGCATGTTTGGAATGCGCACGCGTCCGCCTTCCACCTTCACCTCCGTCGCGACCGCGACGTAGGTCAGGAAGCTGCGGTGCGCGGCGAAGCCCCAGCCATGGCCATTGCCGCCCTTGGCGCGGTTGGCCCAGTTGGATTTTTGCGCCACGAGATCGATCACGTTGCGCAGGCGCGCGGTGTCGACCGGGAAGGTCTTCTGGTCCTGATTGTGGTTCCAATACTTCATGCCGACCGGGTTCATTTCGATCTTGCGGCCGGGGCCGATGAGCGACAACGCATACTCGACTGGATCCTTGCCCGCCAAATGCGCCAACTCATCGACGAACGAGTGAATCGCGAACGCATGATAGACATTCGCCACGGCACGCAGCCAGCCGATGCGGATGTGATTTTTCGCCGGGCCGTTTTCGGCCTGATGGTTCGGAATGTCGAAGGGCAGATCGTTCCAGCCCATGCCCATTTCGAGATCCATGGCGTACTCGGCTTTTTCGTCGAACGTCGTGCCGATCGAAGGGAACACGCTGCGGTGCAGCCAGGATGTCGGCTTGCCGCCCGCATCGAGCCCGGCCTTCACGTACATGCCCGCGGTGGAGTGATAGAAGTCGGTACGAATGTCGTCCTCACGGCTCCAGATCACCTTCACGGGGCGGCCGACTTTCTTTGAAAGCAGCGCGGCTTCGGCGACGTAATCCGGTTTCGACTTACGTCCGAAACCGCCGCCGAGCAGCGTCACATGGCACGTCACGTCCTTCTTGTCGATACCGAGCGCGCCGGCGACGGTCTCCTGCACGGCCTGCGGATTCTGCGTCGCCGCGTGGCAGACGACCTTGCCGTTCTTGAACTCGGCGACAGCGGCGGGCGGCTCCATTGGCGCATGCGAGAGCAGCGGCGTGGAGTACGACGCCTCGTGGATCTTCGCCGCGCTGGCGAAGCCGGCTTCTACGTTGCCTTGCGTGCGGACGATTTTGCCCGGCTGCCTGGCGGCGGCGACGAGGGAGTCGCGATAGCGGTCGCTGTCATACGACGCATTCGGCCCGAGGTTCCATTCGACCTTCAGCTTCTTGCGGCCTTGCAGCGCGGCCCAGTAGGTATCGGCCAGCACGGCCACGCCGCCGAGCGGCTGGAAGTTGTGCGGCGGCTTAAAGCGCTCGATAGTAACGACGTCGCGCACGCCGGCGACCTTCTTCGTTTCGGCGGCGTCGAACGACACAAGCGTGCCGCCATAGACCGGCGAGTGCTCGATGGAGGCGACGAGCATGTTCGGCATCTTTGCATCCATGCCGAAGACGCCCTTGCCTTCGCAGAGGTCCTGTTGATCGACGACAGGAACGTTCTTATTGATGTAGCGGAACTCGCTGTCGGTCTTGAGCTTTAACGACTTCTTGTCCGGCATCGGCAGATTTGACGCGGCCGTGGCCAGCTCGCCGAAACCGGCCTTTTTGTTGGACTTGGTGTGGACGACGAAGTGATTCTTGGCCTGGCACTCGGCGGCCGGTACGTTCCACTTCTGCGCGGCGGCTTGTTCGAGCATCGTACGCGCCGAGGCGGCGGCGGTGCGGATGATCTCGACGAAATCGCGAATCGAGCACGAACCGTCGGTGTTTTGCGAACCGTACTTTTCGTCGCCGATCGCTTGTTCGACCTTGACTCGCTTCCAGTCGGCTTCGAGTTCGTCGGCCATGATCATTGGAAGCGTTGACTTCGAACCGGTGCCCATTTCCGAGCGATGCGCAATGAGGATCACGGTGCCGTTCGGCTCGATGCCGAGATAGACGCTGGGATGGAAGACGGCAGTGTCGGCGCCCGATGCGAAGGCTTCGACGTGTGTGCCGAGAATCAGCGCGCCCGCGCCAAAGGTGTATTTCAGGAACGCGCGGCGTTCCACGACGTGTAGAGTATTCTCGCTCATGCTCTCACCCCCGCCGCCATTTTGACGGCTTTGCGAATTCGTTGATAGGTGCCGCAGCGGCAGATGTTGCCCTGCATCGCGTCGTCGATGTCCTTGTCGGTCGGTTTCGGCTTTTCCTTCAGAAGCGCCGCGGCCTGCATGATCTGGCCGCTCTGGCAGTAGCCGCATTGCGGGACGTTGCAGGCCATCCAGGCCTTTTGCACCGCGTGCTGGCCCTTCAGCGCTTCGATGGTGACGACGGACTTGCCCGCCGCGCTGGCCATGGTGGTCTGGCAACTGCGGACGGCCTTGCCGTCGACGTGCACGGTGCACGCGCCGCACAAGCCCATTCCGCACCCGTATTTGGTGCCGGTCAATTCGAGCAACTCGCGGAGATACCAGAGCAGCGGCATCTCGGGGTCGCCCTCAAACTTGCGGGTTGCCCCGTTTACTTTGAGCTGGATCATTGGCGTCCTCCTGATGGACCCTATCATTCTACTGGAAGAGGGTGGGGAGATTTTGCGTGTGGCGGAACACACCAATTATCGATACCGTCTTGCGACCGACCTTGTAGACAACGACGTGTAGACCAACCTGCAGAGAACGAAATCCCTCGCCAAGGTCCTCGCGGCTGCGTCCGATCAATGGGTTCCGCGCGAGGCCCTGGATACGTTCGTCCAACTCGCATGTGACGCTGTCCGCCGATTCGAGGTTCTGACTCAGCTCCGCCAGGTAAAGCCAAATTTCATCGACCTGCCGCTTGGCATTGCGCGTGACATGGACGCGCATTACTGGTGTTGCGGCGATCTGGCGGCGAGCGCCGCGCGTCCGCGCCGTTTCACATCTTCAAAGAACTCGTGGATTTCCGTTTCGTTGTTGAGTTCGATGCAGTCGCCGCTTTCCAATTGCGCGACGGACTCCGCGAGTTCGGCGCGGATTCGCCGGAGATCTAACTCCTGCTGCTCCCACAGGGCCATCGCACGGCGTAGCGCGTCTTCCCGATTGGCCACGCGGCCCTCGCGAGCCGCTTGATCCATCAAGGTCTCTTGATTCGGCGTCAATACGACTTCCACGCCTCTACTCTACTTCCCGCCGCGTTTCTCCGCAACCGCTTCCACAAAGCTCTCCGCCAGCTTCTTGGTGATCGCGGCCATGTCCCAATCTTCGACGACATGGGCCCGCGCTTTCGACGCTAGATCCCGCGCCAAATCGGCGTCGTCGAGCAATGTCGACACGTGCGCGGCGAATGCCGAAGGCTCGTCGGCACGGAGATAAACGCCGTCGGCGAAGCCTTCGGCGCCGACCGTTGTCGACACCACCGGAATGCCCGCCGCGAACGCTTCCAGCAGTTTCACGCGGACGCCGCTTCCGGTGAGGATTGGACAGACGAACACGGCATATCGCCGCAGCGCGTCGCGCACGTCGTCGACGAAACCGATCATCTCGATATGCCCGATCTCCGGCAGCGAATGGCGCGGCGGCGGGTCGGATCCGATAATCACCAGCTGCACCGACGGCCTCTTCGCGACAATCAGCGGCCACACGTGCGATACGAACCACTCCAGCGCCTCGCGATTCGGAATGTGGCGGAAGCTGCCGAGAAAGAGCAGGGTATCGGGTTCGCGGCCATCGGCGGCGAATTCATAACGCGTCGTATCAATTCCCGCGCGCAGGCCCGGTTGCATCTTCGAAACCACCGACGGCGCGAACTCCGCCAGGTATGCCGCGTTGGATGTGCTGCACATCTGGATGCGGTCCATCTTCGGCAGCACGGTCAGTTCGTAGCGCAGCGCGCGCAGGTATTCGTAAGCCGCAGCCGGGCGCTTCAACCATGCGCCGCCGGCGAGGGACCGGCCGATCGATTGGAAGTAGACATCGTGCTCGAACAACACGTTGACGATCCGCCGATAGTCTTCGGCGTATTGCGCCATGTTGGTGTAGTCAAGCTGCACGACGTCGACTTGATGCAGCAGCACGGTGCGGTGAATGGCCCAGCGAAGGTCGTCGTTTGCAAACTCGCGCACCGCGAACGGCGTCAGCGAACCGAACCCTTTCGGCCGGCCTTCCAGACGGACTAAATACGACGTCGAAGCGCATAGGACGGTTAGTTCTTCATGCGCCTGCTCCTGCCACTCCTCGTCGAGGAGGATCACCAGATGCACGTCGGCGTGTTTCACCAGTTCGCAGATCGTCTGGTAGATGAACACGCCGCCGCCGTGCACGGGCGGGCACACGGGATACGGCGACAGAAGCAGCACCGATGGCTTTTTCACCCGCGCGGGCAGCTTCGCGAAACGGTCGAGAAAGTAGCCAGGCATCGGGCGCCTAAACGCCTCGGTGTCGTCGATTGCGGCAAGTCCACGCGCGCGCCAGCGGCTTTTCAGCGCTCCGGGCAATTGAACGAATGCTCGCCACAACGCACGCGGGTTTGGGCGCTCGAACGACTCGCCGAACACGACGCTCAGCCACGCGCCGGCGAAAGAAAAGAAGAAGTGCTCGAACAACCGGCCGCTTTCGTGGATATTCTTCCAGCAGAACAGCAGGAAGTTTTTCTTCAGCACCGAGTCGATGTAGGCTTGCGAGAATTTCTTTCCGATCGTGCCGCGATGCTCGTGCCACACGTGGCTGCGCGGTTCGTACAACACTTTCCAGCCGCGCTTCCAAGCCATGTAGCCGAGATCGGTGTCTTCCAGATAGAACGGCGCCAGCACGTCGTCAAATCCGCCAAGCTCCAGGAATTTTCGGCGGTCGAAGGCGCACGAACCGCCACCGCCGTAGAAACACGGAAACGCGGTTGTCACTCGCTCGTCGATGCGATGCCGCACGCGCAGTCCACCGTTCTCCCACCGCGCTTGCGTCAGGCCGGTCTCTTCGCGCAGCTTGGCCGGATCGCTAAAGAAAATCTGGCACGACACGGCGAACACCGAGGGATCGGCGAAACCTTCGAGCAGCGGCGCAAGGAAGTCCGGCGCGACGCGCATGTCGCTGTTCAACAGCACAACGATGTCGTTCGACGCGTGCGCGAAGCCATGGTTCGATCCGCCGCCGAAACCGAGATTGTCCGGCAGCGCCAGAACACGCACCGACGGAAATGTTTCGGCGAGAAACCGCGCGCTGCCGTCGGTCGAGCCGTTGTCGACAACGATGATTTCGTTGTCGCCCATCGCTTCGATCAGCGGCGGAATGTACTTGGCCAGCAGATCGCGTCCGTTCCAGTTCGGAATTACCACCGAGGCCTTGCGGTTATCCGGCGCGGCGGGCGGCGCGATCCGCGCGCGCCCGAAGATTTTCCAAATCAGATCGAGCAGATACAGACCCGCCGCCGGCACGCCGATCAACAGCGGCGAAAGCAACAGCAGCGGCAGGTTGCGCAGGATCCACGCGGCGAGCGCCATGGCTTAGCCGGCCTGCGGCCCCACGCCGAAACGCCGCCCCAACCGCAGCCATTTCGAAGCGTGGATCGCCTCCAGCTGTTGGCGCAAGTTGGCGATCTCGGCGTCCAGCGCCTGGGCCCACTTCGTGCGTTCTTCGACCGTCGCCTCCGTGGATTGCAACAGCGCCACACACTTGCTCAGTTCCGCCCTGTTGGCTTCCAACTGTTTCAATAACTCGGCTTCCTTCTCCTGCCCCCATTTGATCGCCGCCGTGCGTTCGCCCGAAATCCGGCCGATCTCGGCTTCGTACCCTTCGACCGCTTCGGTGGCCGCCAGTTGCAGCTCATCGATTCGCAGCCCGGCGTTCTTCACCTGTGTGTTCAGTTCGAGCGCCCACTCGTTTCGTGTGCGAAGTTCGAGCGTCTGGTCGTCGTGCAGCCGCACCAACTCGGCATGCTTTGACCGCGCTTCGCCGAGCCACGAATCCTTGGTCTCCAATTCTCTTTCGAGCCGGTGGATGTGGATCTCGCGTTCCCGCAAAACGTTCGCAGCGGTCGGGACATACAGAAACGCCGGTGCGCCCGTCATCGGTTGCGCCGCGCAAACGGCGATGTAGAAATGCGCCTCGTTGGCCGGCGCCGCATCGCCGTCGAGCCGGACTTCGACCGGAATCTGCTGCGCGCCCACCGCGGGCCGGAACACAATCGTATCCGAGTGATTCTCGGTGAATAACAACGTGTGCGGAAAGTGCTGCTCCAGCGCCTCTTTGAATTCGCCGAACTCGAATTCGTGGGCGTGAAACGGATTCGGCCCCGAGACCGCGCGCGACTCGGCGTAGTACGCCTTGTTCGGCGTCGAAACGACGAACTGGCCGCCCGGCGCCAAGACGCGCCGCGCCTCGGCCAGCAGCAGCTGCCAATCGTCGAGATGTTCGATGACTTCGAAGGCGACCACCAGATCGAACGAGCCGTCGTCGAAGGGCAAGGCGGTCGCCGGCGCGACTTGGAACGAAAGATTCGACCTTTGATAGTGTTCCGAAGCGTAGGCGACGGCCTCGTCGCTGATGTCGACTCCCGTCACATGCGCGGCATTCGCGGCCAACTCGGCCGACCCGTATCCGGCGCCGCAGCCGATATCGAGCGTCCGCTTCCGCCGCGCCAGCCGCGAGGCAAACACATAACGCGCAATATGCTCGTTCCAGAGGTCGACATCGACTTCGCCCGGAACAACACGCTCGCCGGTAAACTCAACACTCATCGCAACGAACCAGAATACCCCAACCAGCGCACTGTACCGAAAACCCGGGGCGATACTACCTAGTCGAGGATAGTGTTGAAGAGAGTTGCAATGGACAACGTCGCCGTCGGGGGGTTGTTGCGAAGCGTTACGATTGAGCAGGAGGCCGCATGCGTAAAATTCTGGCTTGCCTTTTCGCGATGGCCGCGCTGTTGGCGCAGAACGAATGGAGCGGTTCGTGGAAGGGCGCGAACATTGAGCTCACCGTGCAGCCGGCGGGACTGGGCGCCTACAGGGGAACCCTTGTCTTCGAAGGCAAGAGTTTTCTGGTCTCGGCGAAGGCGTTCGCGGAGAAACTCGACGGCACGTTCACGGCCGATGGAACCGGTTTCCCGTTCACGGTCGAACGCGAAGGCGGCGGACATGTGGCGTTGACGTCGGACGGAACGCGTTATCTGCTCGCGCCGGTGAACAACCGGCCGGCGGCGCGTAATCCGTTGAGCGGCGGCGCCGCCGCCGCGCCGGTAGCAAACCAGAGCGGCTTGACCGGCGACTGGCAAGGTCCGCAAGGCGTGGTGCGCTTCGACGCCAACGGCGGCGTGTTTTTCGGCGGACAGAACTATCATTACGCTGTCAACGGCGCGACGCTGATTCTCACCGCCGCCGATGGCCAGGTGCCGCTGGCGTTTCAACTCAACGGCGATGTGATGACGCTCGGCTCAGGCAGCCAGTCGATCCGGTTGACGCGCCTGGCGGGCATTCCCTCGACCGGCGGCGCACGCGGCGGCGTGTTGCCGGAGTTGGTTGGCAAGTGGTGTTATCAGGCGAATGTGAATGCGACCAATGGCGGCGCGCGGTCATCGAGTCAGTGCTTCACACTGAACGCCAACGGGACCTATCAGTATTTCGGCGAGTCCGATTCCTACAATCCGTTCGGCGGCTCGACATCGAACAGCTCGGACGAAGGCACATGGACCGCGACCGAAACGACGATCACGGCGAACTCGCGCTACAAGCCGCCGGTGACGTACCGTTTGGAAAAGCGCAATCATCCGAAGAACGTCAACGATCCGATGCTGGTGCTTGATGGGCAGGCGTTTGTTACGGCGTATCAGAAAGCGCCGTGGCGTTAGTCACAATTCCCGGCCCCGTGGCGTTATAGAGTTGTGCACGCGGCGATCACAACAACCGGCGAGTCCGACATCGAATCCGTTTTTCGGGCCTACTATGGACGGCTCACCGGGCTGATCTCACGCGTGGTTCGTGATCGCGCGAGGGCGGAGGAGATCGCGGTCGAAGTGATCTTGAGGTTCTCGCGGGCGCGGGTGGCGGCCGATCGAATCGAACCGTGGCTGCTGCGGGCGGCGGCCACGGCGGCGATCGACGAGTTACGGCGGCGCGAACGGCGCGGGCGAAGAGAGTCGTGGTTTGGTTTCTTCGCAAAGCCGCCGTCGACGCCGCACGAGTCGCTGGCCGCGGCCGATGAGGTCGCACGGGTGCGCGCGGTGCTGGCAAAGCTGCCACCGCGTGCGGCGGAGCTGTTGTTGTTGCGCGCCGATGGCGCGTCGTACGAAGAAGTGGCGGTTGCATTGGAAATGAACGCGGCGTCGGTTGGCACCACGCTGCGCCGGGCACAGGAACAATTCAGAAAGGAGTATGTGGCACGTTATGGAGAACGAACGGTGGGTGGATGAAAAGCTGGCGGTATTGGGCGGAACCGCAAACGCCGACATCGACGCGGGGCTATCGAAGCTGCGCGGCATGCAGCGCGCGCGGACGCGGCGCATCGTCATCGCAAGCGGCGTGGTGGGTGCGCTGGGCGTGGCCGCGGCGCTGCCGCAAACGCGCGCGGTAGCCAAGCAGTGCGTCGACTACTGCGGCGAACTGATTGGCGGAAGCGCTTCCGGAATGGCGCCGGAGTTCGTATTGGGTGATGTGAAGTTGTCGGACTATCGCGGCCGCGTCGTGTTGCTGAACTGCTGGGCGACGTGGTGCCGGCCGTGCGAGGTCGAGATCCCGTGGTTCATGGAATTTCAACGGGTGTACGGTGCAAAGGGTCTTTCCGTCATCGGCGTATCGGTCGATAGCGGCTGGGATGTGCTGACGCCGTTCGTGGAACGCGAGAGCATCAACTACAAAATCGCTCTGGCCAACGACGAGTTCTCGAAGCTCTACGGTGTGTCGGCGGTGCCGATGACGTTCTTGATCGACCGCGCCGGGCGCACCGCGATCACACACACGGGCCTGGTTTCGCGCGAGGTCTACGAGCGCGACATCGTGCGGCTACTTGGGTAGTTTTGTCATTTTCTCGATCGCCTTGGCGAGGTCGTTCGGAGTGACAACGAGCTGTGTGCGGCCGTTGCCCGCCTTCGCGAAACTGGCCAGGAGATTGTCCGCGGGCGCGGGGAATCGCGACAGCGAAAGCTGGTGCATCGGCGGGAACGACTTCGCCAGCTCGCGCAACAGCGGCGTCATGCCGCCCTGCCAGCCCCACGCGGGACCGAGAAAGACGACGACATCGGCCTTGGCGATCGCTTCCTGATGTTCCTTCAGCATCGACTCGAGAAACGCCGCCGGGCCGGGGCCTTTCAGCGTTTCGACCGAGACGACACCGAGGTTGATTTCGGCCAGCGCGCGGCCCAGCCGCCCAAGCCCGCGCCCGCTGAATTCGTTGGATGAGTAGACGACCTTGCGATTGCGCGAGTCGGCGGCGATGACGGTGGCGGCGGTGAACCTGGCGTTGTCGAGAATACTCGTCAGCGACGTGATCAGAATGCTGCGGTCGTAGCTCGAAAGCCGCACCATGTTGCGGCGGGGGAACAGCGGCGCGGCGTCGATGATCACGGCGACCCGCTTGGGTTCCTGCGTCGCGTCGAGTCCGCGCCAGCGTTCGCCGCCGACGGCGGTGACCAGGTTCGGTTCGAGCTTGGTTTGAATCTTGGCGTCGTCCTTGATTTTCAAAGACCACGCCTTGCGGCAGGCGCGGCCATCGTTATCGGCGAGGTAGGCGCGGATGTTGTACTCGCCGGGGCCGAGTTGGTAGCCGCCGCCGTATTGAATCTGTGTGTCCTTCGGGTAGAATCGCCCGGCGGGGGCCGGCGGCACGGAAAATCGTTCGCCGAAATAGGTGGCCTTGCCGCCTTTCGGGTGGATTTCGATCGCGACGGCGAAGTCGGTCTGCTTGACGTCGGCGAGCGGAAACTGGCGAATCGGCACGGCGATGCCGAAGCCGGACCAGTGAATGAAGGAGAAGCCAAGTCGTGGCGAGGCGGGCTCGATCGAGCAGTTCAGATCTTTCTTGCGCGAGGGCTGGAAGACCTCGTCCATAAGCAGGGAGATGCGCGCGGGGTCGGGGATCAGGAACTGCGCGAGTAATAAAAGCGGCGCGTGCATCTACTGTTATAGGGTATATGCAAAAAGGCCGCCCGGAAGTTCCCGAGCGGCCTTTTTGGTTGCGGTTGATTGTGGGCTAGAACTGGTAGCGCAGGCTCAATTGGAGATTGCGCTCGCTGCTCTTGCCGGTGACCATGCCGAGCGTGGCCGACGTCGGATTTGCATCGACACCGCCCCAGTTCGGATGGTTGATCCAGTTGAAGGCCTCGAAGCGGAACTGGACGTTCTGGCGTTCCATGAACCGGAAGTTCTTGAACGCCGCCAGATTCCAGTTCTGGAAGCCGGGGTTGTGCAGGCCGATGGAGTTGCGGTTCTGGTTCGGCAGGGTACCATTGGCCGGCCGCGTGGCCAGCGTTTGGGCGCCCGCGGAATTGCGGATCGGATCGAACCAGAAGTTGCTCACGCCAATGAAGTTGTTGTTTGCATTGACGTTGGCGAACTCGTGCTTCAACTGCGGCTCGCCGCTGAGGCTCCAAGGTTTGCCGTTGGCCGAACCGATGCCGAGGTAGTCGTCCCCATTGGCGATCGAGAACGGCGTGCCGGTCTGCCACTGCGTGACGCCGCTCAACTGCCAGCCGCCGGCGATCGTCTTGACCGCTTTCTTGCTGGAGTTGTTGAAGAACGGCATTTCATAAACGAAGTTCACAACCGCGACGTGGCGGGTGTCGAAGCCCGACTTGCCCCAGTTCAGGTGCTGGTTGAAGACATCGACGAACGGTTCGCGCGGCCCCGAGTTGTTGTCCATGCTCTTCGACAGAGTATAGGCGAAGCCGAACAGGAGACCCTTCGAGAAGCGGCGGTTCAGTTCGATTTGCAAGCCGTTGTATTCGCTACGTCCGGAGTGCTCCAACATGTTGATGTTGGCGAAACCCTTGAACGGGCGTAGGAAGTTGACGTTGGCGCCGGCGTTAGCGGGCTGGAACGTGGTGCCGGTCCGCAACTGGTTCAAGTCGCGTTCGCGCGAGAGGTAGTTGGAAACCGTGCCAACGTAGCCGACCTCAAGGGTCGTCTCAAAGCCAATCTCGCGCTGATAGCTGAAGTTCCAGTTGTAGCTCCGCGGAATCTTGTAGACGCGGTCGATCGTCATGAAGAACTGCGGAAAGGCAACACGGGTGGCGCCGCCTGGGTTGTCGACCGAACCGTTGGTCACCGAACCCATGGGCTGGAACGGCGGATTGCCGCCCAAGAACACGGAATCGTATATTCCAGGCCGAGCCATAAATCCGCCGAAACCGGCTCGGATGACTTGCTTGCTCGCGAAGGAGTAGGCAAGACCGAGGCGCGGCATCACGTTGAACTGGTTCGGGGAAGCATACGCGGAACCACCCGAGAGGAGGTTGTTGAACTGGCCGGACGCGATAGCTGGCACGCGGCCGCGACCCGCTTCCGGGAATTCGGAGCCGGGGATCACGACGCCGTTGAAGCGATTGCCACTCAGGACGTTGCCGGAAGCGCGGTCGAGAACCGCTTCGCCGGAGGTATTGTACTTGGCCGGATCGAAGTAGGCCATGTTGCCCCAGAGGGACTTGTAATAGCCGTTCTGCCAGGTTCCGCGGAAGCCGAGCTCGAGCTTTAGCTTCTGGGAGACGCGCCAGGAGTCTTGCGCGAAAAACTCGAACATATGGCCCCGGTAAGGGGTGTAGCTGCGCGGGCCGATTTCGGCGTACGTGGAGAACAACCCGAGCGCCGCGTTTGTGATAGCAGTTCCGGAACCGGGCGCACCGCCGGGGCGCACGTCATTGAATTCAAAACGCCCGTTCTGATTGTTGGTGCCCCCAGGAACTCCGCTGACATTGATCTGGTCGAAGTCGTTCTGTCCGGAGCGCTCAAAGAGGGCGCCAAACTTCAGAGTGTGGTTGCCGCTGATTTTTGTCAGGTTGTCTGAAATTTGGTAGATTGGACCGGCGGAACGGGCGGGATAGGGTCCTCCGTCAATGCCACCAACGTTTGAGATCGCAACCGTGGCTACTTTATCCTGGATCTCTTTCGGTTCAGGGAAGAGGTAGGGATAATTAATGCCAGTGCGCGAACGGAGGTAGCGGCCGCCTTCGGTCTGCACGGCGATGGTCACGTGATCGGACGAAGCGGCGACGAGGAAGTCGTTGATCATCGTCGGGCTAACGGTCCAGGTGTGGCCGAGAGTCGAGGTTTCGTTCGGGCGATCCAGCGCGGTCGGCGCGAAATCGAAGCCGCCCGCGAATGCATTGCGAACGTCAAATTTGTAGATATTGCCGCGGAAGCGGAAGACCTGGTTCGAGGTCGGGTTGTAGTCGACCGACACGGTGTTCTTCAACTGATTCTGCGGTTGGCCGCGGACCTGCAGAAAGTTCGCGCCGCCGAGGGCGATATTCGGCGACGGATAGAACTTCAGGAACGCCATGCCGTTCGGGCTTTGACGATTCACCGGGATGATGTTGCCCGGGAACGGCTGGCCGTTCGAGGGATCGTTAATCGTGCGCGGTGCGCCGTAAAACACATTCGAGCCGAGCAGTTCGCTGAAATTGCCGTTGCGCATTAGTTCGGTCGGAACGCGCTGCTGCGTCGTCTGATCCTGGCGGAACTTGACCCATTCCTGCGCGAACAGGAAGAACAGCTTTTCGCGGTTCTTGTTGAACAGGTTCGGAATCATCACCGGGCCGCTGATGTTGTAACCGTATTGGTTGTAGCGGAACGGCGCGGTAAAGTTGGTTGCCGCAACGCGGTTGCGCCCCCAGCTATTGGCGTCGAGCGCGCTGTTGCGGAAGTACTCGTACGCCGAGCCGTGGAAGTCCTTGGAGCCCGAGCGGGTCACCATACGGATCTGGCCTGCCGACGAGCGGCCATATTCGGCCGAGTAGTTCGCGGTCAGAATCTGCACTTCCTGCACGGTGTCGAGATCGGCGGTACCGATCGACGTGCCGTTGGCGCGGGTGCGGATGCCGACCGCGCCGTCGAAGGTGATCAGCGAATCTTGCGAACGGCCGCCGTTCATTGAAAAACCGCCCGAGGTCAAGCCGAAGCTAAAACCCGACAACGCGCCACCACGCACGCCCGGCTTGAGCAGCGCGAGGAACAGCGGGTTCCGGCCGTTCAGCGTCAGGTTCTGAATCTGTTTCATTTCAACCGTCTTGCCGACGGTGGCGGATTCGGTGTTGAGCTGCGCGGCGCTCGCCTCTACGTTGACCACTTCGGTCAGTTGGCCGACGGCGAGTTCAATGTTGACGGCGATCGGCAGACCGGCATCGAGTTTGTTGCGCGATTTCGCGGCCTTCTTGAAGCCGGTCGCTTCGATGGTTACGGTGTAGTAACCGGGCGCGATGTTGGTGACGGTATAAAAACCGGTGTCGTTGGTCGTGGTTGTGCGCTCGAACGAGGTGTCCTCGTTGCGCACCGAAACTTTGGCGTTGCCGACAACAGCGCCGCTGGGATCTTTAACGACGCCAGAGATGGCGGCGTTGTCCGACTGTGCGAACAATCCAAGCGACCCAAGGAGCAACAAGGCTCCTACCCTACGGACCTGGTGCATTCAATTCTCCTGAAGCCTAAGGAGGCTCGTCTTGCTATTGTAAAGGGTTTGTCTCCGGAAATGAAGTTCATCGAATGGAAGAATGTCACCGTCTGCCGCGACGAGGTCGTTGCGTTGGACGGAATCGACTTGGCCATCCATCACGGTGAGAACGTGGCGATCCTGGGTCCGAACGGCTCGGGGAAGTCGACGCTCATCAAGACGATCACGCGCGAGTGCTACACGCGCTGGCCTCCGCCGCGCTGCGAGATGAAGATTCTCGGCCAGCAGATCTGGAACATTTGGGAGCTGCGCAGTTGGATGGGGATCGTGACCAACGACCTCGTCACGCAATGCACGCAGCCGTATTCGGTCTTCGAAACCGTGCTCAGCGGGTTTCATTCGAGCATCGGCATCTGGCCCTATCATCCGGTGACGCCGGAGATGGAGGCGAAGGCCGAGAAGTTAATCGACTTCCTCGACCTGCGTCCGTTACGCGACCGCCTGATGACCGAGATGTCTTCGGGCGAAGTGCGGCGCGCCGTAATCGCCCGTGCGCTGGCGCATTCGCCAAAGGCGCTGCTGCTCGATGAGCCGTCGAACAGTCTCGACATTCGCGCGATGGGCGAGTTGCGCGACTCGATGCGGAAACTGGCGCAGAACGGGGTGGCGGTGATTCTGGTCACCCATCACCTACCCGACATCATTCCCGAGATCGAGCGCGTGATCTGCCTGCGAAACGGCCGCGTTCACGCCGATGGGCCGAAGCGTGAAATTCTCGCCGAGGCCATACTCGGCGAGTTGTTCGATACGCCGGTCCGGCTGATCGAATCGGACGGTTTTTTTCACATGTGGTAGGCGGCGGATCTATCGCGGTTCAAGCAGGTGGCTTAGTATCTATCCAATAAGATTTTGACATTTTTTGGCAGGAAATCATGAAGTGGCGAAGCCGGAAGCCAGTTGAGGGATGATGACGAGCTCCCGGAGTTTGAGGGC
>VFZW01000118.1 GCA_016871055.1 Acidobacteriota bacterium | reverse complement strand
CCAATCGTCGCGCCGCGTGGATCGCCCAGCACCACAAACCCCGGCAGATCCTGATTCTCGCTGCCCAGCCCATAATTCACCCACGCGCCGATCGACGCGCTGCCAGGAAACTGATTGCCGGTCAACGTGTGATAAACCGCCGGCCCGTGATTATTGTTGTCGACTTTCACGCCATGCACAAACGCAAGGTCGTCGACGTGTTTCGAAAGGTGCGGCATCAGGTCCGTCAACCATCGCCCGCTCTGTCCATGCTGCCGCATCGGTGCAACAGGCGGAATGATCCGATTCGGTGCCGCCGAGAACGTCGCAATCTCGCCGACCGTGTTCGACGCCGTCGGCATCTGCTTGCCCGCCATCTTCAAGATCGCCGGTTTGTGCTCGAACAGATCCATCTGACTCACGCCGCCTTCCATGAACAGGAAGATGCACCGCTTCGCCTTGCGCGGAAGATGCGCCGGCTTCACCGACAACGGCCCCGCGTCGAGATTCTGCGCCGTCAGCGCGCCCAGCCCCAGCCACGTTTGTGAAAGAAAATCGCGTCGATTCATCGTTGTTACTCCACGTACAAAAATTCGTTCGAGTTCAGCAGCACACGGCAGATCGCATCCACGCCGCCTGGAAACGCGGCAAACTTCGCAGCCTCGTCGGAAGACGGCGCGCGATGTAAGATCCGCGCGAACGCCTCCCGCACCTGCCCCACGCGGTCCGTCGCGCGCAACGTCTTCGCCAAGTGCGCCGACTCCTCATGCACCAGCGCGCCGTTCATCATCGACAACGCTTGCAGCGCCGTCGTCGTGCTGCTACGCCGATCGCACGACTCCGCAAACACCGGCGCATCAAACGCCGCCATCATTGGTAGCGGCATCGACCGCCGTTGAAACGTATACACCGATCGCCGTCGTGCGTCGGCCTCTTTTTCATTTGTCTCCCACATTAACGCGCCGCCGCGCCCATACCGCGCGAAGTCCGCCAAATCTGCGGGCAGCGGCGGAAAGACGCTCGGCCCTCCGCGCTCCGGATTCAACCGTTCGCTCAAGTACAAGATGCCATCGCGAATCTCTTCCGCCGACAATCGCCGTCGCGGAAACCGCCACAGCAGCTTGTTGTCCGGATCGGCGTCTGATGCTGCGCCATTCTCGGCAGCCTGCTTATAGGTCGCCGAAGTCATGATCAGCCGGTGCATCGCCTTGACGCTCCAGCCCGAATCGACAAACTGATTCGCCATCCAATCCAGCAACTCCGGGTGTGTCGGCCGCTCGCCGTTCACTCCAAAATCGCTTGGAGTCGCCACTATGCCGCGCCCGAAGTGATGCTGCCAGATTCGATTCACCATCACACGCGCGGTAAGAGGATTCTCCGGCGACGCAATCCACTTGGCCAGCGAGAGCCGCCAACCGCGCGTCGGAAACTGCCGATAGCGATCCTGCTCAATCACCGCCGCCGATTCTTTGCCGGACAGCGCCGTCAAAAATCCCGCTTCGACCGCCTCTGCCGGTTGCCGGTAATCGCCGCGTGTCAATACTCGCGTCGGCGCGATGAACGGCCCATTCGGTGGCCCCGAAACGTTTTTGATCGTCAGCGCAGTCGGCTGCCAGCGGCCCAATCTCCGCCGCAATGTGTCGAGCGCCTCCGACAATTCTTGGTGCTTTTCCCGCTCTTCGGCGTTGAAGATTTTCGACGTCGATCGCCCCAACTCACCCCGCAACTCCGCAACACCCAACACATCAAACCGTTCGGGCCCAAGTTGCGAAGCCCGCGCCATCATTGCCTTTTCAAACGTATCCAGCGCCGCGCGCTCCTCCGGATCGAGCGTGCGATCGGCGTCTTCTTTTAAGTCCGCATGCCGCAATCGCTCGGCTTTGGAGAACACCAAAGAGTCCTTTCGCCGCATCTCCAACCGCAAGTCGTCGATACCGGGCGTCTTCCCCTTCGCGGCTTCCTTGCGCGTGCCGATGAATCGCGGCAGCAACGCTGTCTCCATCTTGTCCAGAGCAACCTTCTCCGGCCCATCCTTCAATCGCGCCTGCAACGATTTGATCGCCGCATCCGCGCGCGCCTTAAACTCTTCGTCCTTGTAAGGAACCTCGACATTCTCCACCTGAATCGCGTTGAAGAACGCCTGCATGCGATAGTAATCGCGCTGCGGAATCGGATCGTACTTGTGATCGTGGCAACGCGCGCAACCGACCGACAGCCCCAGAAACACAGAAGAAACCGTCGACGTTACTTCGCTCAAATAATTCTGCCGAACCTCATCCGCTACAAGGTTCGACCGGTCCCACGGCGCGATGCGATAGAACCCCAGGGCCACATGCCCTTGCAAGTCCGGCGCATAGTTGTTGCGTGTCTTCGAATGTTCGTCCCCACCCGCCAGTTGCTGAACAACAAACCGGTCATACGCCATGTCGCGATTGAACGCGTCGATTACCCAGTCGCGATACCGCCATGCATTGCCAATCGCGCCATCGCCTTCCAGCCCCGATGTTTCTCCATACCGAACCAAGTCCAACCAGTGCCGCCCCCATCGTTCGCCGTATCGCGGATCGTCGAGCAGCTTGTCGATCAACTTCTCATACGCATTGGAAGACGAATCCGCAACAAACGCCCGCAACTCTTCCGGCGACGGCGGCAGCCCGATCAAATCCAAATAGGCGCGCCGCGCGAGCGTGTGCTTCGCCGCCGGAGGCGCCGGCCGCAGCCCCTTCGTCGCCAGACGCATGCCGACAAAATGATCGATGTTCGCCCGTGGATTGTTCGATTTCGCTGGCTTCTCATACGGCCATCGCCACTCCGATTTCGCAGTCGTCTTCTCAAGCGGCAGCGTTCGAATCCAAGCTTCCACCGACGCAATTTCGCCCGCCGTCAACGTTCCGCCAATCGGCATGCGCGGCGCCAATTCGCCCTTCAGCATCTTCACGATGACGCTCTCTTCCGGATGCCCGCCAACCACCGCGCGGCCATGTTTCTTGCCGCCCTTGACGATATCGTCGAGCGAAAACTCCGATTCCTTCGATGCCGCATTATGACACGCCCCACACTTGGCCATAAGCAACGATTTCACCGCCGCGGGCGGGTCGGCCGCGACCGCGCAAAGCGATGCGCCCAAAACAATTCGCGCAATCATGCTATTCAGTATATGCAATCAAGCACTGGTTTCTGGTTGTAGCTATAGCCTCCTTCGCGCAAAGGATCGAACGCACCGTTGAAGTGCATCTGGACCATTCGCTCAACATGTCGCGCGACCGCTGGGTGAACGGTTTCCTCACCGGTTTTTCTCGCAGCCAGGATCCCTCGGTCTGGCTCTACGATCGCACTGGCAAACAACTCATTCGCAACACGCCCATCGTTCTGCCTCAGTACTCGAAGATCGACATTCGCGCGGTCACCGCTTCGCCGCGCGGCGAACTCTTCGTGTCCGCCGAGGCCTGGGGCGTGGGTGGAGGCGCGGGGGCGATCCTTCTGCGCATCATGCCGCCCGGCAAGATCGAGAGAGTCATCGATACCAATCGCTTCGTCGCGCGCGCGATGACGATCAAGGACAAACGTCTCTGGCTCTTCGGGTCTCCGCTGATCGACGGCAACATCCGTAACGCCGATTACACAACGGTCCGGAGCTACGATTCCGCTTCGCTGAACCTCCTCACCGACACCATGCCGCGCGCGCAATTCCAAAAGCCATTCGTGCCCTCGGCGCAAGACCCCGCCATCCTCGCACTGCCTAATTCGATCCTGATCTTCGACCAAAGCTGGCACGAACTCGACACAGATGGAAAAGCGAAGCGCCATTTCAAAACCGAAGGCTCAGCACCCTGGCAAATCGTCGCCACACCACAAGGCCGTGTCTACGGGGCGCTACGCAACAAAGGCGCCTTCGAACTAGATCTCGCCGCCGCCAGGTGGATTCAAAAAGCAGATCGCGTCGACGGCTTCGCCGGTCTCTACGGACACGAGGAAGAATCGCTGATTTTTCGCAGCGGCTGCTGTACCTATGGTTGGCTCTCACCCCCTGAACGCTGATGTATACTGGCCCCTTCGAGTATGAGTGATCTAACCAGAAGATCCCTGTTCGGCACGCTGTCCGCGGTGGCCCTGCCGGCGCAACAGCGCGCCAGCCGCCCGAAAATCAAGATTACAGACGTCCGCTGCGCCATCATCGGCCAGAGTCCCGTCGTCCGCATCGTCACCGATCAAGGCATCTCCGGCTACGGCCAGGCCGAAACGCGAAAGGTCTATCTGCGTCCCATGGTGCTTTTCTACAAGGACCTGATCGTCGGCGAAGACCCCACCGACGTCGAGCGCGTGATGATGAAGATCCGCCGCCTCGGCGCATTTAAGCCTTGGGGCGCGGCCGTGAGTGCGATCGAAATCGCACTGTGGGACATCGCCGGAAGGGTCGCCGGCATGCCCGTCTACAAACTGATGGGCGGCAAGGTTCGCGACCGCGTGCGCATATACAACGGCGGCTTCAGGCCCGTATTCAAAGGCCAGGAACCACAGCATTACGCCGAAGTCGTCCAGCAGATGAAGGAGGTTCCCGAGGGTTTCACCCTCATCAAGATGGCCGTGGCGTTCCATAACCCCGCGCAGATGAACGCAATGCCCGGCGAGTGGTACGACGAGCCTCGCATCGGAGGCACGCCCCACAGCAACAAAGGCATGCTCACCGAAAAGGGGCTGAAGAAAATCGTCGCCAGCGTCGAAGCGATGAAGAAAGTTCTCGGAGACGAAGTCGGTCTCGCTCTCGATGCCGGTCCCGGCTGGATGATGAAAGACGCCGTCAATTTCTGCAAAGCGGTCGAGCCGATGCACTTGGCCTGGGTCGAAGACATGCTTACCGGCGACTACTCGCCTTACCCCAACGCCGACCTCTACCGCGATCTGAAAATGCAGACCACGGTGCCCATCCACACCGGCGAACAAATCTACAACAGGCAAAACTTCAAAGACCTGATCGAGAAACAAGCCGTCGACGTGCTCGGACCCGATCCCGAAGATGTGGGCGGCATCGGCGAACTCAAGTGGATCACCGAATACGCCGATCTGCATGGCATCCTAATGGCGCCGCACGGTATTGTCGACGGACTGATTGGCCTCGCCGCGCACGTGCACTTGGCCGCGACTCTTCCTCAAAACTATGTCGCCTTTGAGTATCCCTACGGCCAGCCCGAGTGGTGGTACGACATCGTCGAAGGCTTGCCAAATCCCATCGTCAAGAAAGGCTTCATCGACGTGTGGGACAGTCCCGGCCTCGGCGTGAACTTCAGAGTGAACGCCGCCAAAGCGCGCCTCTCGCCGGAAGACCGCGGCTTCTTCGACTAGCCTCACCGCGCTACCATTGCCCCATGCTCACTCGTCGCGAATGGCTCGCCGCCAGCGCCGCCGCCGCGGCCACCGCCGCGCCAATGCCCGAACTCTGCACGCGCTCGGCCGCTGAACTCGCCGCGCTGCTACGCGCCAAGAAAGCTTCCGCGCGCGAAGTCCTCGACGCACACCTGAAGCGCATCGAAGACATCAATCCCAAACTCAACGCGATCGTGACGCTGGTTCCAGAGATGGCGCATGAGGCCGCCAAACGCGCCGACGAATCCGCCGCCAAGGGCCGTTTTCTCGGTCCGCTGCACGGTCTTCCCATCGCACATAAAGACCTGCAGGACACCAAAGGCATTCGCACCACCTACGGCTCGCCGATCTACAAGGACAACGTTCCCGGCCGCTCCACGCTCGCCGTCGAACGCGTTCAGCGCGCCGGCGCCATCACCATCGGCAAGACGAACGTGCCCGAGTTCGGCGCGGGCTCGCACACGTTTAATCCCGTCTTCGGCCCAACAAAAAACCCATACGACCTCAGCAAGACGTGCGGCGGCAGTAGCGGCGGCGCCGCTGTCGCCGTCGCCACTCGCATGTTGCCATTCGCCGACGGCTCCGACACCGGCGGGTCTCTCCGCAACCCCGCCAGCTTCTGCTCCGTCGTTGGCTTCCGCAACTCGCCCGGCCGTGTCCCGCGTTGGCCCGCCGCGACAGGCTGGAACACGCTCTCAGTCACAGGCGCCATCGCACGCACGACCGACGATCTTGCCATGCTCCTCGCAGCCATGGCGGGCCCAGATCCGCGCGTGCCGTTGAGCATTCACGAGCCCGGCTCCATATTCGCTCGTCCATTGCCGCGCGATTTTTCTAACGTCAGAGTCGCCTGGTGCCCGGAATTCGCCGGCCTTCCGTTCGCCAAAAGCGTGCTCGAAGTCATCAACGGCCAGCGCAAAACAGTCGCGTCGATGAAGGTCTCACTCGAAGATGGCAAGTTCGAAATCGCGCGCGACGAAGACGAATCGTTCAAAGTCTTCCGCTACCTCAATACGATGCAAGCGCGCGCCGCCGATGTCGCACAACACCGCTCGCTGATCAAGAAAACGATCCTCGACGAGTACGACGCGGCCCTGAAAATGACCTCGCAAGACATCGTCGCCGCCGACGTCGCCCGCTCCCGCATGTACGCCCGCTTCGGCCGGTTCATGGAGCGCTACGAATTCCTGCTCCTGCCGACAACCCAGGTCCCGCCGTTCGACATTACAACCGAGTACGTCACCGAAATCGAAGGCGTGAAAATGGAAAACTACATCGACTGGATGAAGTCCTGCTGGTACATCACTCTCACCGGGCACCCGGCGATCTCCGTGCCCGCGGGCTTCACCAAAGACGGCCTGCCCATCGGACTGCAAATCGTCGGCCGCCATCACGACGACTTCGGTGTCCTGCAGTTCGCCCACGCCTTCGAACAAGCGCGAGGCCCGATTGCCTCACCGCCGCTTTGATTTTTTCTTTACCGGCGCTTCCCAAACACCAAACTGCAACGTCTTCGCATTCGAGTCAACCCGCTCCAGCACCACGCGCAGCCGCTCGCCGATTTTGAACTCGCGCCGCGTCCGCTCGCCGATCACCTTCCTCGCTGTGTCCATGAATCGATACCGGTCGCCCGGCAAATTGTCGATCGGAATCAGCCCTTCGACGAAAAGTTGTTCAAGCTCCACGAACAACCCAAACTTCGTCGCCGAAATGATCATCGCGTCGAACTCCTCGCCCACACGGTCGATCATGAATTTGACCTTTTTCCATTCCACCAACTCGCGCTCGGCCTCCGCCGCGCGCCGCTCGGTGAACGAAGTGTCGTTGCCGATCTCTTCCATCTGCTCCTCGGTCCACTCCGGCGCTTCGCCGTCGATCAACCGCCCCAACACGCGATGCACCATCAGGTCCGGATACCGCCGAATCGGCGAAGTGAAGTGCGTGTACGTATCCGCGGCTAGCGCGAAGTGCCCCTGATTCTCGTGCGAATACCGCGCCTGCTTCAACGACCGCAGCATCAGAAAACTCAGAATCCTCTCTTCCGGTTTCCCCTCGATCTTCCCGATCAGCTTCTGATACTGTCGGCTCGTCACCGTCGCGCGCTCGTCGGCCATCACCAGATCGCGCCGTTCCTTCCTTCCATCGCGCCGCTTATTCACCATTCCGAACTTCTTCACCGGCAACTGCGCGAACGCCAGCGTGTACCCAAACTGTGACGCAATCTCTTCGAAGTCGTGAACCTTCTTGATGTCCGGCGTCTCGTGAATCCGATACACGCACGGCGCGCCGGCGTTGGCGATATGCGCCGCCACTACTTCGTTCGCCGCCAGCATGAACTCTTCGATTATCCGATGCGCGATATTGCGCGGCGCGCGCGTAACTCGAACCATGAACCCATTCGCGTCGAACTCAATCAGCGGTTCCGGCAAATCGAAATCGATTGACCCGCGCTTCACCCGCTTGCGATTCAGAATGAGCGCCAACTCGCGCATCTTCCCCAGTCGCTCATCGGTCTCCACTTCCACCGCCACCTGTGTATAGGTCTTCCGCGCCGACGACCGAATCACGCCTCGGCAAAACGACTGCGCTACGATATCGCCGGCATTATCGATCTCCATCAACGCCGACATCACCAGCCGGTCCTCATCCGGCCGCAATGAACAAATATCGGTCGACAACTCATGCGGCAACATCGGCACCGCGCGATCCGGAAAGTAAACGCTTGTGCCGCGCCGTAGCGCCTCGCGGTCGATCGCCGATCCCGGCTTCACATAGTGGCTTACATCGGCAATATGCACATCGAGCTTCCAGTTCCCATTCGGAAGCTGTTCCACATACACCGCATCGTCGAAATCGCGCGCCGTCTCGCCGTCAATAGTGATGATCGGCATCTCGCGAAAATCCTCGCGCCCCGGCGGAATCGCGCGCGATACGTTGCCGGCCTCTTCAATCACGGCTTCGGGAAACTGATGCGGCAGATGATGCTTGCGAATCATCACCTCCACATCGACTCCGAAATCGTCCGGTGCGCCAAGTATCTCGATCACGCGTCCCACGCCAACTTCGCCATTTGCGGGGAACTCAAGAATTTCGACGTTGACGATCAACCCATCCAAATCTTCGTACTCGCGCTCGACAATGCCGACCCGATCCAGCGTCTTCGCCTTCGCCGGCCGCTCCATGCCGTCCGGAATGAAAATCCAATTCTGAATGCGGTCGTCGTGCGGCTTCACCCAATTCCCGCGCCGCCTTACGCGAAACTCGCCGACCACCGTCGCGTGCGCACGGGACAGTATCCGCACGATCTCGCCCTCTGCCTTGCTGTCCGGCCCGATCCATTTCACATGCGCCAGCACGCGGTCGCCATGCATCGCCTGCGACGCATTCGCCGCGGGAATGAAGATATCGCCCTGCACGCCTTCGATGCGCTGCAGCGGAATTACAAAGCCGTATCCATCGCGATGCACGCTCAATCTTCCGACAACAAATTCGCGCGAATCAGACGACGCAACAAAATGTCCCGATCGGTATTCGACCAACTCTCCCACCGCAGCCATCCGATACAACGCTTCTTCCAACAGGTCCCGCTGCGCCCCATGCGCACCAAGTTCCCGCACCAAATTCTTAAAGCTGGCCTTGGCATGCGGCATCCGCCGGATGCGATTCAAGATGTCACGATCGGAAAGGAAAGTTGAGTCTGGCAAATCGAAACCCGATACTAGGTAGAGTCTCACATGGTCCTCTCCAACGTTTCCGTAACCATCCCGCAGGACTGCAACATCATCCTCGGCCAGTCGCATTTCATCAAGACAGTCGAAGATATCTACGAAGCGGTCGTCAACACGAATCCGACAATCAAATTCGGCGTTGCCTTCAACGAAGCCAGCGGCCCCTGCCTCACCCGCGCCGACGGCAACGACGAAGCGCTGATGAAGTGCGCCATCGACAACATGCAGACCATCGGCTGCGGCCACACCTTCATCGTCGTCATGAAGAACGGCTTCCCCATCAACCTGCTCGGCCGAATTAAGGACGTGCCCGAGGTCTGCAATATCTTCTGCGCCACCGCCAATCCGGTCGAAGTCGTGATCGCCACGACAGGCCTCGGCCGCGGCATCATGGGCGTCATCGACGGCTCCAAACCGCGCGGCATTGAAACCGCACAAGATGTCGTCGAGCGCAAAGAATTCCTCCGCAAGATCGGTTACAAAAGATGATCCGCACAATCGCCGAACTCGAAGAGCTTCTCTCGCGTCCCACCGATTTCGACCGCGCCGCCATGGCCGCGCTCGCCGGCGATCTCCTCATCCTCGGCGTTGGCGGCAAGATGGGCCCGACGCTCGCTCTCCGCGCCAAACGCGCCGCCGCGCCAGGCCAGCGCATTATCGCCGTCGCGCGCTTTTCGGAACCCGGCCTGAAAGAACGCCTCGAACAAGCCGGCATCGAATGCCGCACGGCTGATCTCCTCGACGCCGCGCAACTCAACCGCCTGCCCGACGTCCCCAACGTCCTTTGCATGTTCGGCCGCAAGTTCGGTTCCACCGAAGACCCCACTCTCACCTGGGCCATGAATGTATTCGCGCCCGGCCTCGTGTGTGAGCGATACAAGTCTTCGAAAATCGTCGCCTTCTCCAGTGGCAACGTCTACGCCTTTACGCCCGTCGCTCGCGGCGGCGCGACCGAGAGCGACAACCTCTCGCCCGTCGGCGAATACGCCTGGACCGGCCTCGGCCGCGAGCGCATATACGACTACCACTCCCGCCGCAACGGCACGCCGACAGCGCTGCTTCGTCTGAATTACGCCATCGATCTCCGCTACGGCGTTCTGCTCGACATCGGTACGCGCGTCTTCGAACGCAAGCCCGTTGACGTTTCGATGGGCGCCGTCAACGTCATCTGGCAAGGCGACGCTAACTCGGTCGCCCTCCGCGCCTTCCCGCACGCCACGTCGCCCGCGTTCGTCATCAATCTCACCGGACCCGAAACGCTCAGCGTCCGAGCCGTCGCGGAATCGTTCGGCGCGCACTTTGGAGTCAAGCCCGAGTTCACCGGCGCTGAATCCAACGACGCGCTTCTCAACAACGCGCAGCGCTGCCACCGCATGTTCGGTTACCCCACTGTCACGCCGCACCAAATGATCGAATGGACCGCACGCTGGATCGGCATGGGCGGCGCAACGCTCGGCAAGCCGACACACTTCGACACCCGCGATGGCAAATTCTAAAGCTCTCGACAGATTCCATCGCGGTACGGTCATCCCGGCCCACCCACTCGCACTCACAAATGACGGCAAGTTCGACGAACGCCGCCAGCGCGCCCTCACTCGCTACTATCTCGACGCCGGCGCGGGCGGACTTGCCGTCGCTGTGCACACCACGCAATTCGCCATCCGCGACCGCGGCTTGCTCGAACCCGTGCTTACACTCGCGCTCGCGGAGGCGCGACCGCGAGGGAGCCCCAATGGCCCGCCGCAGGCCGCTCAAAACGATGAAAGTCGCCTCCTCCTCCCCAACCCGAACCATCCCATTTACTCCGACAACCCTACAGAGCCGCGACCGCAAGGAAGCGGACCTTCCCCAACCCCAAATGCTGACTTTCAACGGAGCGCACCTTCCCCAACCGGTACCTCCGGCGAACCCGTCATCGCCATCGCCGGCGTCTGCGGCCCAACCGAACAAGCCATCCGCGAAGCCACCCTCGCCAAGGACCTCGGTTACGACGCCGCGCTCCTCAGCATGGCCGCTATAACCGCCAACGAAATAGAACACGTGCGCGCCATCGCCGAAATCATCCCCGTAGTTGGCTTCTACTTGCAGCCCGCCGTTGGCGGCCGCGTCCTGCCATACGACTTCTGGCGCAAGTTCGCCGAAATCGACAACGTCATCGGCATCAAGATGGCCCCCTTCAATCGCTACCAGACCATCGACGTCGTAAGAGCCATCGCCGAATCCGGCCGCGACGACATCACCCTCTACACGGGTAACGATGAAAACATCGTCCTCGATCTCCTCACGCCACACCGCTTCGCCGGCAAAACCGTACGCATCAAAGGCGGCCTCCTCGGCCACTGGGCCGTCTGGACTCGCCGCGCTGTCGAACTCCACAAGCAACTCCAAACCGCCGAGCCCACGAAAGACCTCCTCCAACTCGCCATCGAAGTCACCGACTCCAACGCCGCCTTCTTCGACGCCGCCAACCAATTTCACGGCTGCATCCCCGGCATCCACGAAGTGCTGCGCCGGCAAGGACTGCTGACGAACCTCCGCACCCTTGACCCCGCCGAATCCCTCGGCCTCGGCCAACTGGACGAGATCGACCGTGTCTACCGCGCCTACCCGCATTTGAACGACGACGCCTTCGTCGCCGAAAACCTCGATAGGTGGCTACAATAGTCCCTATGTCAGAACGCACCCTAGGCTTCAACACTCGTTCCCTCCATCACGGATACGATCCCAAGTCGGCGATGAATGCCCGCGCCGTGCCGATCTTCCAGACCACGTCGTTTACTTTCAACGACTCCGATCACGCCGCCAATCTCTTCGCCCTGAAAGAGTTCGGCAACATCTACACGCGCATCATGAACCCGACCACCGACGTGCTGGAACAGCGCGTCGCGTCTCTCGAAGGCGGCGCCGCCGCTCTCGCGATGTCCTCCGGCCAGGCCGCGCAATTCATCACCGTTAACAGCCTCTGCAAACCAGGCGATCACATCGTCGCCGCCAGCACTCTCTACGGCGGTACATACACGCAATTCGACGTCTCCTTTCGCCGCATGGGAATCGACGTCACCTTCGTCGATCCCGATGACATCTCCAACTTCCGCAAGGCGCTCACGCCCAAGACCAAGCTCGTCTATGGCGAAACGATCTCCAATCCGCGTGGCAACATCCTCGACATCGCCGCCGTCGCCGAAATCGCCAAGGAAGCCAACGTCCCGCTGGTCATCGACAACACTTTTGCCTCGCCCTACTTGTGCCGGCCCATTGAACACGGCGCCAACATCGTAGTTCACTCACTGACAAAATTCATGGGCGGCCACGGCAACTCCATCGGCGGCGTCATCGTCGACGCGGGCAACTTTAACTACGCCAAGTCATCGCACAGCTTGTTGAACAAGCCCTCGCCGGCGTATCACGGCCTCGTATTCAGCGAACTACCCGAGCCGCTCAACGCGCTTGCTTTCATTCTCCGAGCGCGCGTCGAAGGCCTCCGTGATCTCGGCCCGTGCCTGTCGCCTTTCAACTCGTTCCTGTTCCTGCAAGGCATCGAAACACTTGGGCCGCGCATGGATCGCCACACGTCGAATGCGAAGGCGGTCGCCGAACACCTCGAATCGCACAAATCGGTGAAGTGGGTGAAATTCCCGGCCCTCAAATCGAGCCCCTACAACGCTCTCGCGCAAAAGTACATGCCCAAGGGCCCGGGCTCGATCTTCAGCTTCGGCATCGCCGGCGGCTACGATGCAGGCAAGAAGTTCGTCGACTCGCTCAAGCTCTTCTCGCACCTCGCCAACGTCGGGGACGCCCGCAGCCTGGTGATCCACCCGGCCTCGACAACCCATCAACAGCTTAGCCCCGAGCAGCAATCCGCCGCTGGCGTCGAGCCCGACATGATCCGTCTCTCCATCGGCATCGAGGACATTGAAGATATCCTGTGGGACATCGACCAAGCCCTAGCCGCCAGTCAAGGCTAATCTGACTCTCAACAACACGGCCTTCCGGGATCGACCGGAAGGCCGTGTTGTTGAGTGCCGAAAAGGATCGACAGCTTGCAGCGGAGAGTCCCCGCCCAGGAAATCACCATCAGCGGCGGAACGCGCCCGACCGATCACGCGTTACCATGCTGGTTTATGGAACGACGAACGTTTCTTTGTTCTTCCCTCGCGCTCGCCGCGCAGAGTGAGGCGGGGTTTACGTCGGTGTTTGATGGGCGGTCGCTGGCCGGGTGGCATGTCAATGATGGACCGCAATCGGCGTTCTATGTCGATGATGGCGCGATCGTCGTAAGTGACAGCGGCAATTCTCCAACCTGGCTCCGGTCGGACAAACAATATGAGAACTTCGAGTTTCGCTGCGAGTTCTTCGTGCGCGGCTGGATCGATTCGGCGCTGTATCTGCACGCGCCGCGGCACGGAGACGCGCAGGGCGCCGGGTTCGCGATCAAGCTGTTCCACAAGGCCGGAGAAATCAAGCCCGAAGGGATGGGCGCGATCTTCCCGCTGATTGCGCCGCTGCGGAACAATGTGCGGTCGAAGGGCGAGTGGAACGATCTGCGCGTCGTCTTCGATTGGCCGCGGTTGCAGGTCTGGACAAACGGCGAACAGGTGCAAGACTTCAATGTCGAGTCGCAAGCCGAGACGGCGTTGCGCTTGCGGCACGGATATTTGGGATTGCAGTCGTTGTCGTATCCGATACGGTTTCGCAACTTGCGGTTGCGGGAACTGCCCTCGAAGGTCGCCTGGAAGACACTTTATGCGGGGCCGGGGGATCTGACGGCGAACTGGCAGGTCGAAGAGGGAAAAGCGAAGTGGGCGGAGTTAGGCCCGGTGCTGCGCGCCGATGGACTGGGTCACTTAGCGTCGCGGGAGCGGTATAGGGACTTCGAGTTCCTCTGCTATGTGCGGGCATCGCAGTTCTCGAATGGCGGCGTGCTGTTTCGCGCGGAAGGCTCGGGACAAAAGCCGCATGAGGAAATTCAGATCCACGATGTGTCGGGCGCGGTATATCCGACAGGATCATTGTATGGACGGCGCCGGGCGCGATATGTTCATGTGCCGCCCGAGACGTGGTATCCGCTGCAACTCATCGTGAAGGGACCTCGCTGTGTGGTGCGAGTTAACGGCGAAACGGTGACGGACTACAACGGGCTCGACCGTTTGGAAGCCGGGCACATCTTGATGCAAGCGCATCAGACGGGTAAATGGATCGAGTACAAAGACATTCGAGTGAGGGCCATCTAACATGAACGCGCTCGGTTTCCTGACCGATGAATTGAACAAAATCCGCGCGGCGGGCGGGTATTTCCGGCTGCGAGAGTTGGAGAGCGCCTGCGAGCCTGTGAGCCGCGTCGACGGCAAGGAAGTAATCAACCTGGCGTCGAATAACTACCTTGGTTTGGCGAATCATCCGAAGCTGCGCGAGGCGGCTATCGAGGCAATCCGTAAGTACGGCGCCGGCACCGGCGCGGTGCGTTCGATCAGCGGGACGCTCGACATGCACATGGAACTGGAGCGCCGGATCGCGGCGTTCAAACATGTTGAGTCGTGCGTGGTTTTCCAGAGCGGCTTCTCGGCGAACGCCGGGACTGTATCGGCGGTGCTCGGCAAAGACGATCACATTATCTCCGACGAACTGAACCACGCGTCGATCATCGATGGATGCCGGCTCTCGCGCTCGAAAATCCACGTCTTTGCGCATGGGAATGTCGAAGCGGCCGAGGAGAAACTGGCGGCGCTGGCCGCTGAGCCCGGGCGGAAGCTGCTTATCACCGACGGCGTGTTTTCAATGGATGGAGATATCGGGCCGCTGCCCGGCTTGTGTGCAATCGCCGGGAAGTACGGGGCGATCATGATGGTCGACGACGCGCACTCGTCCGGAGTGCTTGGAAGGAATGGCCGCGGGACGGTCGACCATTTCGGCTTACATGGGAGAGTGGATATTCAGGTTGGAACGTTGTCCAAGGCTGTCGGTGTTTTAGGCGGCTACGTGTGTGGGACGCGCGACTTTATCGACTATTTGTACCACCGCGCCCGGCCGTTCCTATTCTCGACGTCGCATCCGCCGGCGGTGACGGCGGCGTGTTTGGCGGCATTCGACCTATTGGAATCCGAACCGGAGCGGATCGAGACGTTACGGGCGAATACACGCCACTTCAAGGCGGCGCTGGCGGCGGCCGGATTCGACACCGGACGCAGCGAGACGCCGATTACACCGATCATGGTCGGCGAAGCCGCGGCGGCGCATGCGTTTTCGCGAGCGCTGTTCGAAGAAGGGCTCTTCGCGACGGGCATCGGTTTCCCAACGGTGCCGCAGGGTAAAGCGCGAATCCGGGCCATCGTCACGGCCACACACACGCGGGAGCATCTCGACCGGGCAGTCGAGACACTAACCCGCGTGGCGAAGCATTTGGCGATTCTGAGTTAGGGCTGCACGGCCACCGTAACATCGGCCGGGCTGGAGTTAGCGCCGGCCTGCACGACGACCGGCTGCGCGCCGGCTTCGACATTGGCCGGAATACGAATGTCGATCCCGTTTTCACAAAAACTTGTGGCCCGCAGGGCCAGGGGACTCTCTAGAAACCCCTACCGCCGCTCCGCGGTTAGCGGCTCTCAGGTAATTACCCGACTGACTTTTGAGGCAGACCGCCCTACGATTGGGCTATGGCTACGCTTGGCCTGCTGTTTGCCGCCGCGGTCTTTTCCGTAAAGAACGACGGAGCTGAGCTGCGCGCCGACTGCGATCCGTCCGAGCCCGTCGTTGCCAAGCTGGCCAAAGGCGCGGCGGCGAAGGTAAAGTTCGGTCTGAACGGCTGCTTCGCCGTGGAGATCGACAAAGACGGAGCCACGTTGACGGGCTTCCTGCCCGCCGATGCGATCGACGGCATCGAAGTGTGGGAAATTGCGCGGCGAAACGCGCGATCGGTCGACGCGGGGCGCGACACGGCGCGTTCGTCGCCGGTCGACCGCAACGGGCATCCGCTCGTTGTCGCCT
>VFZW01000117.1 GCA_016871055.1 Acidobacteriota bacterium | reverse complement strand
GGCGAGCGTGCGCTTGACGATCTTTTTGCCTTGGCGGAAAGCGGTGCGGAGCAGAATCGCGGGAGGCGAGGAGCGGTTCGGCACGGTTTCCACGTACATGGTAACAGTATGCAACAATAGGCGCTACGTGTAAATACATATACGAGTATTTACATGGGTATACAGAACAAGGCAAAAAAACGCGCAACCCACGCTGTCTGAGAACCTTGCGGTGAAAACTACTGCTTATCGGCGGGGGAACTTCGGATTAGGGTGGCCAGTGCTGGCTCGATCCTATCGGAACTCCAGCCGGTACGGCATCAGCTTCAGCATCGCCCCCTGGCGCATCAACTCCATCGGCATGCCGCCGGTCCATTCGCGCACTTGGCGATCAACATCCAGTTGCACCGCGCGTTCGATACTGACGTTCGCATCGGTCGACTTGGCCAGCAACTGCTCGAGCAGCGTCTGCTTGCCCGGGTAAAGCACCAGCCGCACCCGCTTGTTTTTGTCGATCTTGGCGCGCTCCTTGATGAGCTCCACCGCGCGGTCCAAGCCGCCAAGTTGATCGACCAGCGACTCGTCCTTCGCCTGATTGCCCATCCACACGCGGCCTTGGGCGACGGCGTGAATCTCCTCGAACTTCTTCTTGCGGCTCTCGGCGACCAAGCCGACAAACGTCTTGTAAACCGAATCGACGCCCTCGCGGAGTTTTTTCTTGCCCTCATCGTCGAGCTTGTAATACTCCGAGTCGATGATCGCGTTCTTACCGCGTTGCACGACATCCTTGGTCAAGCCAACCTTGTCGTAAAGCCCCTTCAGATTCACCTTGCCGAAGATCACGCCGATCGAGCCGGTAATCGTCGTCGGATACGCCAGCACCGGGTCGCCGGTCATCGAGATGTAATAACCGCCGGATGCCGCGACATCGGCCATCGAGATGATCATCGGCTTTTTCTTGCTCAGCAACTTGGCCTCGCGCAAAATCTCGTCCGAAGCAACGGCGTCGCCGCCGGGCGAATCGACACGCAGGATCACGCCCTTAATCGTCGGATCTTTGCCGACCTGCTGGAACATCTTGGACATCTGCGCTGGGGTGATCTGGCCTTCATCGCTGAAAGGATCGGGGGTTGATCCGCCACGGACGATTGGGCCTTCACCGACGATCACGGCAATGCGGTCGCGGCCTTCCACACCGGACACCGTCGTCTTCGAATACTCGGTGACGCCGACGCGATTGATATCGACTCCGATTTTGGCCTTCAGCTCATCGAAAAACTCGTCTTCGTACTTGAGCGCGTCAACCAGACCCGCGGCCAACGCTTGCTCTGCGAGGAACGGCCCCTGATCGAGGATCTTCTTGACGCCCTCGGTCGATTTCTTCCGCGCGCCGCCAATGGTCGTGGCAAGGTCGCTGTACAGAACGTCGAGCACCGAGTTGAGCACCTCGCGCGTTTCCGGCGTCATATTCGTCCGCGTGTAGGTGTCGAGGGCGTCCTTGTATTTGCCGGCGTGCTCGGCTTCGAAGACGACGCCGAGTTTGTCGAGGCTGCCTTTGAAATAGGTGACTTCGGCGCGCAATCCCTTCATGTCGAGCAGGTCCTCGGGCACCATGAAGACCTTGTCGCCGGCCGTGGCGAGGTAGTATTCCGGCGTGCGCGGCGCGCGCAGAAATACGTAAACCGGCTTGCCGGATTTCTTGAAGTTCACCAATCCGGCGCGGATTTCATGCAATTTCGCCCAACCAACGCCGAGGCCGCGCGGCATCAGGGCGATCGCCTTGATCTTTGGATCGGCGGCGGCCTTATGGAACGTGCGCCAGAGTTCGGTGACGGTCGGCGGCGCGGCGCCGCCGAGGAACGGAAACGGCATGTCGGCCTGCGGCTTCTCGGGAATCGCGCCTTCAAGACGCAACACGAGCGTCGAGTCTTTCTCGACCGTCTTTTCCTGGCTGCCAATCTTGGCGAAAACCACGAACGCGACAAACCCGAAGATGCCGGCAATCACCAGGCCCGATAGAACACCGAGGAGGAATTTTTTCATATGTTGGACCGGCCTACTCGCCGTTGATAATGAGATCGACTCGCGAGGCGACGTCCTTAAGGTACTTGGCGTCGCCGCCGGAGAGTTCAACCGTCATGTAGCCCTTGTAGCCGATATCCTGAAACGCCTTGTGGACCTCTTTCCAGTCGATATCGCCTTCGCGCAGGTTCACAAATTCGGGTACGTTGGCGCGCACGACCATGTTCCGCCGGTTGCGGAAATCCTTCAAATGGACCTTGGCGATACGCGCGGCGCCGAGCGTGCGAATCCAGTCCTGCGGGAAACCGTAGAGCACGATGTTGCCGACATCGAAGTAGGCCTTCACCCACGGACTCTGAAATTCATCGACGTAGCGCGCGAACTCCATGGGCGAGAGCAGGAACTTGTTCCAAACGTTTTCAACGGCGATGACGACCTTGTTCTTCTCGGCGCTCGGAATCAGCTTGCGCACCTGCGCCTGCGAACGCTTGTAGGCGTCGGCGTAGCCGGTCGCGGCATTGACCACGCCCGGGACGAGCAACACGGTATTGGCGCCCCAGGCGGCGGCGTTGCGGATACTCGTCTCCATGCCAGCCATGCTCTTGTCGACCGCCTCGGAGTCGGACGACGACAGCGGGAACTGCCAGTGCAGCATGTTCATAACCGAGTGAATTGGCACGCCGGTGGCCTGCGACGCTTTCGCCATCTCGGCCTCAATCGCGGGGTCTTCGACGGTCTGGCCTTCGACGGCGTCGAAACCGGAGTCCTTGGCGAGTTGGAACTTGTCCTTGATGCTCAAGTCTTTCGGGAGCATGGAAACAAGAACGCCCTTCTTAACGGGCAGTCTCTTGGCGCTATCGGCGGCAGCGGCGGCCAGTGCGGAGGCGGAGGCGATCAGAGAGCGTCGGGTCATGGAAGATTCCTCGGTTCGATGATAGCGAAGTAATGAGCGGCACACAAAAAAAGGCCGGATATTCCGGACATGCGTCCGCGAAAAATCCGGCCAGGAGTGGTGGGCGTCAGAAATTGGACTGGTTGGGGCCGCGCAGGGGAGCGGCCGCGCGCCAGACATACGCTGGTGCGGCCGTTCGACCCTATGGGCTCTCTTGGAACCGCGCAGTATGGACTCGCCGATGCGGCCTGTGCGTTTTTTGAAAGCGCGCACAACGGACCGGCTGGTGCGGTCTGTGCGCGGGCCCTAAACCAAGTTCGGGATCTTGATGATTTTCTTCTGGATGGCGTACTGCACAAGCTGGGCTTTGTTGTGAATGTCGAGCTTGCGCATCAGGTTGAACTTGTGGGCTTCGACCGTCTTGACGCTCAGGTTGAGGTCGCAGGCGATCTCCTTGACCGATTGCCCCTCGGCGAGCATCTTCAGCACTTCGCGTTCCCGCGTGGTGAGCGTGGCGAAGCGCGGCAGCCGGTTGGCCGACTTGATGCGCGACCGGAAGTCGTCGACCAGTTGCGACAACATTCGGGGGCTGAGATAGCTTCCGCCGCGAATCACGTCGCGAACGGCCGCGATGAGTTGTTGCGAAGGGCTATCCTTAAGCACGTAGCCGGCCGCGCCGACCTCCATGCCTTCCACCAGATAGTCCTCGTCGTCATACATCGTAAGGAAGAGAACCTTGGTTTCGGGCCGGTTCTTCTTGATCTGACGCGTCGCCTCGAAGCTGCTCAAGCCGGGCATGCCGATGTCCATCAGCACTACGTCGGGTTTCAGTTCGTTGCCGCGGTCGACGGCATCGCCGCCATTTGCCGCTTCGCCGATCACTTCCATGTCCGCCTCGGCGGAGATGAGAGTGCGAATGCCCTGTCGAAACAGTGTGTGATCGTCTGCCAGCAGGATGCGAATCTTTGCCATGTTGATGTTCCGTTTTCCGTTACTTGAATTCCGTGTTTTTTTGCCCGCCGCTGCTATTTGTTTCTGACGCTTGGGGCGGTTTGCTGCTGGGTTTGTTGTTCCCGCGTTCCTGGCTAACGTGCGCGAGCGTGTCGCACCGGCTCGGTGGCCGGCATGTCAGCCTCTCTAGGTAACGGCAACTCGATTACGATTCGAGTTCCTCCGCCTCTGGTGCTCTTGCGGCGAGACATCCTTCCCTCACCGTTTGATCCAGCCGCGTCCTGCCGCTGGAGGGTCGAAACACCCGGAGTACTATCGATTTGAAACGTTCCTCCGAGAAGAGCCACTCGCTCACGCATCCCTGATAGTCCGAAGGACTCGCGCCTTGCAAACGCCTCTTCCACGTTAAAGCCGATGCCGTTGTCTTCAACGTTCAGCCTTAAGTATCCATCGGCGGTCGAGAGCGAAAGGTTTACAGTGTTCGCCTGAGAATGTTTCGCGATATTGTTGAAACACTCCTGTACGAGTCGGTAAACAATCATCTCCGTCCGCTTGGGTAACACCCCTAGACGATGGAGCGATAGCTTGACTCTCGCGCTACTCACCTGACGGAACCGGTTCACCAGTTGCCGCAGCGCCGCGCCCAAGCCGAGCGACTCCAGAACCGCCGGGCTCAGCGCGGCGATCAATCGTCGAATCTCCAAAATCGTTCGCTCCGTCGTCTCACGCGTTTCGCGCAGTTTCGCGCGATGTTCGGGCATCGAGTCCGGAAGCGCCTCTTCAATCATCTCCATCTGCAGTCGAATGCAGAGCATCGATTGGCCCGCTTCGTCGTGCAGTTCGCGGCTGATGCGGCGGCGTTCGGCCTCTTCGACATGCAACATGTGTTCGGCCAACTGCCGCACCTGCTCTTCGCGGGCGGCCAGGCCCTCCACCAGACGCGCCTTTTCGATCGCCATCCAACAGCGTTCGGCGGCCGCGGCCAACAGTTCCATCTCGCGCGGCAGCCACTCGAATTCTTTGTCGAAGGAAAACTGCAGCACTCCCCAGGTCAGGCCCCCGCCGGTCAGCGGGACGGACCACAACGTCTTGCCGCGCGCGCTCCAAAACGAGTCCGGCGCGCAACGGCGCAAGGCTGGGCTCATTATACACCGGGCTTCGCCCAACTCACGGCGAAGCGCCGCGCTGTTGGCGATGCGCCAATGCTCGCGCGCTTCGGTCTTCGCTCGCCCAAGCGTCGCGCCGAGCGTCCAGACCATCGCCTCTTCGTCGAGTAAATACAGTCGCGCCCGATTCGCATTCGAAAATTCGGCCAGCGTGACGAGAAATCGCTGTAGCAGGTCGCTCAGTGTGCGCGATTCCAACTCGACTCGGAACAGATCGTAAAACGCCCGTGTCTCCGCCTCGCGAACCTGATAGAACGAATTGTTCAAAGTCAGAATCACGCAAAACAGCAGCTGCTCGCGAACCCACTGCAGATCCGCCTTCAGGTGCGGTGAAAACGCCTCCAGCACGCCCGCCTGCGCCCGGTCGATCTGTTCCAGTGCCGCAATAATGGCCGGTGGCGGCAGATGCATCTTCGCCAGCCGCCGCCCGTTGTACTCCACCTGTTCGAAGAAGTCGCCGATCGGCCGGCCTTCACTCAAGATAGCCAATGCCGCTCCGGGCGATATCGCCCGCAACGCCGCCGTTTGCCGCTCGTCGAGCGACCGCGAATTCCATGATCCCAGCGCCTCGTCGAACGACTTCTCAAGCAGTCGCGTCCGCGATTTCAAACTCACGGCGATGTCAGCAAGTTTTTGCCGGAGCTGATCGCTGAGCACGTCAGCGGCATCGGCGAGTACGGTTGGTCGGGTCGATCGGGCCACTCAACTAAGGCATCGACCTGAGAACCGATTTCCTTTAGGCCAAATCCCGGCGCGGCCCGTCATTCGCAATGCTACCCTATGAAGATAGTGAAATTCGGCGTAGTCGTCTTCCCTGGTTCCAACTGCGATCACGATGCGCAGTTTTCCGTCTCCGCCAACCTTGGTGAACCGGCCGAGATGCTCTGGCATCGCGATACAAAGATCCCTGGCGGCGTCGATGCCGTCATCCTTCCCGGCGGCTTTTCCTACGGCGACTACCTCCGCTGCGGCGCCATCGCCAAGTTCTCGCCCATCATCTCCGCCGTCAAGGATTTCGCGGCCAGGGGCGGCCTCGTCATTGGCATCTGCAACGGCTTCCAGATCCTCACCGAAAGCCACCTGCTGCCCGGCGCGCTCGTCCGCAACAGCGGTCTCAAGTTCATCTGTAAACCCGTCGAACTGTCCGTCGCGACGGCCAACACGCCCTTTACGAACGCCTATGAAAAGGGCCAGATCGTGACGTTTCCGATCGCCCACGGCGAAGGCCAGTACACCGCCGATCAGGCAACCCTCGACGAACTCGAACGCGAAGACCGCATCGTCTTCCGCTATGTCGATAACCCCAACGGCTCAATGAACTCCATCGCCGGCATCTGCAACCGCGAGCGCAACGTCCTCGGCATGATGCCGCACCCCGAACGCGCCACCGATCCCCTCATGGGCTCCACCGACGGCCTTGGCCTCTTCCGCTCGATGGTCGCCGCCTTCGCTCTCCAGAAACCCCCACCGCCGCCCCGCGGGCGATCCGGGTCCGATTCTCCAAACAATGGACCGCGAGTCGCCCCGCGGTTAGCGGCTCACAAATAATCCATGTCAACGATCACCCCGGAGATACTCACCGCGCACAACGTCACCGCGGATGAGTACGGCAAGATTCTCTCTATCCTCGGCCGCGAGCCCAACCTCACCGAGCTCGGCATCTTCAGCGTCATGTGGAGCGAACACTGCTCCTACAAGAGTTCGCGCGTCCATCTGAAGAAGCTGCCCACCCGCTCCAAGTACGTGCTGCTCGGCCCCGGCGAAAACGCCGGCATCATCGACATCGGCGACGGCATCGGCATCGCCTTCAAGATCGAAAGCCACAACCACCCGAGCTTCATCGAACCCTTTCAAGGCGCGGCCACCGGCGTCGGCGGCATCCTCCGCGACATCTTCACCATGGGTGCGCGGCCCATCGCGGTCATGGATTCGCTGCGCTTCGGCCCGCTCGACGAACCCCGCAGCCGCCGCATCCTCGAAGGCGTCGTCAGCGGCATCGCCCACTACGGCAACTGCTTCGGCGTTCCCACCGTCGGCGGCGAGTGCGTGTTCGACAAGTCCTACTCCGGCAATCCGCTGGTGAACGTTTTCGCGCTCGGTGTCATCGACAAAGAGAAGATCTTCAAAGGCCAGGCGCATGGCGTCGGCAACCCGGTCATCTACGTCGGTGCGAAGACCGGCCGCGATGGCATTCACGGCGCGACCATGGCCTCCGACGAGTTCACCGAAGAGTCCAAACAGAAGCGCCCCAACGTGCAGATGGGCGATCCGTTCCTCGAAAAGCTGCTGCTCGAAGCCTGCCTGGAAGCGATGGGGACCGGCGCCGTAGTCGGCATTCAGGACATGGGCGCCGCTGGCCTGACGTGCTCCACCTGCGAGATGGGCAGCCGCGCCGGAACCGGCATCGAGATCGATCTCGCCAAAGTCCCGCAGCGCGAAACCGGCATGAGCCCCTACGAGATCATGCTGTCGGAATCGCAGGAGCGCATGCTGCTCGTCGCCGATAAGGGCCGCGAGAAAGAGATCTTCGACGTCTTCGAAAAGTGGGGACTCGACGCCGCCGAGATCGGGATTGTCACCGGCGACGGTGTGCTCCGCGTCCGCAATCACGGCGAGATCGTCGCCGAAATTCCGAACCGCGAACTCGCCGACGAAGCCCCGATCTACAACCGGCCTTTCACCAAACCCGCGCGCAAAGCCCAGATGGAAGCGCCGGCTTACACCGCGGGAGACGCGAAGGAAGAACTGAAGAAGCTCCTCGCCAGCGACAACATCTGCTCCAAGCGCTGGATCTACGAGCAGTACGACTACACCGTCCGCACCAACACCACGCTCGGCCCCGGTTCCGACGCCGCCATCGTCCGCATCAAAGGCACCGAAACCGCCGTAGCCATGGCGCTCGACGGCAATGGCCGCTACTGTTCGCTCGACCCGCGCGAAGGCGCCAAGCTCGGCGTCGCCGAAGCCTGCCGCAATCTCTCCGCCGTCGGCGCCGAACCCGTCGCCGCGACCAACAATCTCAACTTCGGCAACCCGCAGCGGCCCGAAATCATGGCCCAGCTCGTCGAAGCCATCGAAGGCATGGCGGACGCCTGCACACACTTCGAAACGCCGATCACTGGCGGCAACGTCAGCCTCTATAACGAGACCCTCGGCGAAGGCATCTTCCCCACGCCCGTCATGGGCATCGTCGGCCTGATGAAAAACGCCGCGCCCGTGCCCATGCGTTTCCAGAGCGAAGGCAAATCGGTGCTGCTCATCGGCGGTTACCGCGAAACGTCGAAGGCCCACTTCGGCGGCACGCAGTACGCCGACACCATTGTCGGCTCCACGTGGGGACTACCGCCCGCTCTCGACATGGACTACGAAAAACGCGTGCATCGGGCCATTCGCGAAATCGTCCGCTCCGGTCTGGTCGAGTCCTCGCACGATCTCTCCGACGGCGGTCTCGCCGTCGCCCTCGCCGAATCGAGCTTCGGCGGCGTCGGCGCGCGCATCGCGTTGCCGGCCTCTGAAACGCCCGAAATTCAACTATTCCACGAAGCGCCCTCGCGCATTCTTGTATCCACCGCCAATGCCGCCGCCGTCGTCGAAGTCGCCAAAAAGCACAACGTCGATGTTGTCGAGATCGGTGTGACTATCCAAGGACGCGTCGTGGTCGATAAGCTCATCGATGCGACAATAGAAGAGCTGCATGAACCTTGGTCCACGTCCCTGGAGAAACGACTACATGCATGACGGTCACGATGACGTCTTCGACAAACTCCGTGAAGAGTGCGGCGTCTTCGCGATCTACGGACACCCCGAAGCCGCGAACGTAACCTACCTCGGCCTCTATGCCCTGCAGCATCGAGGGCAGGAATCCGCCGGCATCGCCAGCGGCACCGGCCGCGAAATCGTTTGCCGCAAGGCGATGGGTCACGTCGCCGATATCTTCAAACCCGAAGTGCTGGCGCAGTTGCCCGGCCACATGGCCATCGGTCACACGCGCTACTCGACGACGGGCGACTCGAAGATGCTCAACGCGCAGCCGTTTAGCGTAACGTGTCACAAAGGGCCGATCGCCGTCGCGCACAACGGCAACATCACCAACGCCGCCGAACTGCGCCGCGATCTGGAAGCCGACGGGTCGATCTTCCAGGCGACATCGGACACCGAAGTCATTCTGCATCTGATGGCCCGCTCGCGCGAACGCACCCTCGCCGGCGCGCTGCGCGAAGCTCTACTGCAACTGGAAGGTGCATTTTCATTGGTGCTCGTCGCGGCCGATCAGTTGATCGTCGCGCGCGACCCGCACGGCTTCCGCCCGCTCGCCATGGGCCAGATGGAGTTGAGCGAGCACCGCATCGGCTACGTCTTCGCCAGCGAGACCTGCGCGTTCGATTTGATCGGCGCAGTCTATCGCAGCGATGTCGAACCCGGCGAAATGGTCATCGTCGGCCCGCGCGGCGTCACGCGCGAGCGTTATGCGCCCAAGCGCGCGCTGGCCCACTGCGTCTTCGAGCACGTCTACTTCTCGCGTCCGGATTCGTTGGTCTTCGGTCGCCCGGTGCAGCAAAGCCGCGAAGCGATGGGCCGTCTGCTCGCCATCGAAAATCCCGTCGATGCCGATGTCGTCGTGCCCGTGCCCGACTCCGGCGTCGCCGCCGCGCTCGGCTACGCGGCCGAAAGCGGAATTCCGTTCCGCCAGGCGCTCATTCGTAACCACTACGTCGGCCGCACGTTCATCGAGCCGTCGCAAGCCATCCGCGACTTCGGCGTCAAACTCAAGCTCAACCCCGTGCGCCACCTCCTCGAAGGCAAACGCGTCATTTTGGTCGACGACTCCATCGTGCGCGGCACGACATCGCGCAAGATCGTCCGCATGGTCCGTCAGGCCGGCGCCAAAGAGGTGCACATGCGCATCTCCTGCCCGCCCACGGTTTCGCCGTGTTTCTACGGCGTTGACACCCCCGACAAGCAGCAGCTCATCGCCGCCAACTCGACCATCGAGGAGATCCGCCGTTTCGTTGAGGCCGACTCGCTCGGCTACCTATCGCTCGGCGGACTCGCCGACGCTGTCAACGATCACAACCGCGACTTCTGCAACGCCTGCTACACCGGCGTCTATCCAACCGAGCTTGTGCAGATCGACACACTCCACACCGAAAAGCCGGATCTCGGCTAGCATCCACCCATGTCCATCGCAGTCTCCGATTCCGCCAGAGCCGTTCCACACTCGCGCATTCGCGAACTCGCCGAGATCGCCATGACCATGGACAATGTGCTGAAGCTCTACTTCGGCGAGTCCAATCTGCCGACGCCGGACTTCATCAAGCGCGCCGCCGACAAAGCGCTCCGCGACGGATTTACGTACTACACCTCCAACGCCGGGCTGCTTTCGACGCGCACCGCGCTGGCGAATTACTACCAGCGGCTGCAAGGCGTCGCGCTCGATCCGGCCAGCGAGATCGTCGTCACCAACTCCGGCGTGCAAGCGTTGCACGTGGCCATTCGCTGCACCATCAATCCCGGCGACGACGCGCTCGTGCTCACGCCCGCCTGGCCCAACGCCTGCGCCATTTTGAAGATGTACGGATGCAATCCGATCGAGCTCGCGCAGCCGCTCCAGAACAACCGCTACACCGTCGACATCGCGCAGCTTGAGACCGCGATCACGCCGAAAACACGCCTGCTGGTCTACACGTCGCCTTCGAATCCGCTCGGGTGGGTCGCGACGCGCGAAGAGAAGCGGGCGCTGCTCGACTTCGCCCGCAAACACAATCTCTGGCTGCTGGCCGACGAGGTCTACGAGCGTCTGGTCTATAACGGTGAAACCGCCGTGCCTTCGATTCTGCAACAGGCCACGCGCGACGACGCCGTCATCGTCGCCCAAAGTTTCTCGAAGGCCTGGTGCATGACCGGCTGGCGTCTCGGCTGGTTGATCGCCCGCAAGGATCTGGCCGCCCGCGCCACGCAGTTGAACGAGTTTGTCATCAGTTGCGCGCCGTCGTTTGTGCAGCGCACCGGCGAGACCGCGCTCGAATGGGGCGATGAATCGGTGGCTTCTCTCGTCGCGATGCTCAAGGGCAACCGCGACTTCTGCCTCGACGCGCTGCGCCAGATGAAGGGCGTTAGCGTGCCCGATCCCGAAGGTGCGTTCTATCTCTTCCCGAAGATCGAAGGCCTCGCCGATTCCTTCAATTTCTGCAAACGGCTGTTGCTCGAGACTAGCGTCGGCCTTGCGCCCGGCGTTGCGTTCGGCGCGGGCGGCGAAGGACGCGTGCGGCTCTGCTACGCCGTCGAACGGCCGATTCTCGAACAGGCGATGGAAAGGCTTTCGCGCTTCCTGTAGTCCCAATGCCAGCCGATCCGCAATACCTTCTCCGCAAGTATCAGGGCCTGTTCCCAACATGGGCGCGGCAAAAGGGCCTCGACATTTTGCGGCAGAACCTGCTCGAAACACCGCGGCAGGAAAATGGCCTCTATCGCGCGTTCGCGCACGGCACAGCGACTTACGAAGTCGTCGCCGGCGAGCAACTCCTCGACTGCGAGTGTCCGTTCTTCCCAGAGAACGGCTTCTGCAAACACACTTGGGCGCTGCTGACGGCAATCAATCAGGCGCCGCAAGGGAAAGCCGAAGCGACAAAGTTCGTTCCGACGCGCCGCGCCAACTGGCACGATCTGCTGCACTCGGCGCGCCTCGACGAAGAAGGCCACGCGGCGTATCGCGAAAACTCGGCCTTCGCCGAGCACATCATCTACCGTCTCGCCATCCCGCCGGCGTCGATCCACGCCTCCATCGAACTCGACCTCTACTACCAGGACCGCAAGCGGAACGGTCAGCTCTCAACGCCGAAGCCGCTCCGCCTCATTCGCTCCGATGTCGGCCGCCTCGCAGACGAAATCGATCGCGCGGTCCTTTCCGAAATGCTCCTGGTGCTGCCCGAGCACGCCTCGTGGAGCTCGTTCTACATGAACGACAACATCCGGAACACGTACCATCTCGCCGGAGAGCGGCTGCCGGCGATTCTGAAAACTCTCGCGCCGACGCACCGCCTCGTTGTCGGTCCGCAGTATCAGAAGGAGTCCTGGCGAGAAGTCGAGTGGACTGACGCGAAGTGGAAAGTGCAAGCCAAAGCGGAACTCGCCGATGAAGATTGGATCGAGGTCAGCTTCGCCGTCACCAACGGCGAGGACGTGGTCGATCTCAAGAAGACGTATTTCATTGATGGCCGGCTGGTGCTCTACGATGGTCACAAGATTGGCGAGTTCGAATCGCCCGCCACCGCCGCCTGGCTGCGCTACGCCGTCAACGGCGAGAAGATGAATGTTCCGCGCGCCGAGTGGCCGCATGTCTTCGCGCTGATGAGCGGCATGCGCCGCCCGCCGCTGTGGGATCTGCCGAAGAGGCTCAAGCCCAACGAGGTCCGCGGCACGCCGAAGATCCGTCTGCGCCTGAGGATGGACGCGCACGTCAACTCGGCCGAAGGAACGCTGACGTTTCTCTACGACGACGCGCCGCGCATCGTCGAAACCGCCGATTACGACGGCGACTTCGCGCTCGCCGAGGATGCTTCCGAAATGATCGTCTTCGACCGCGCCACGCACGACGCGGCTCGGCTCGCACTGCGGCAGTTGCACTTTACGCCCGCGCGCCACGCCGAAGAAGACCGCCGCGTATGGCAGATCCCGTTCCACCGCTTCGTGCCCGCCGTGCATGCGCTCGTCGAAAAGGGTTGGGAAGTTCTCGCCGAAGGCAAGCCGATCCGCAACATGACCTGGTCGAAGGTCAACGTTTCGAGCGGCATCGACTGGTTCGAGCTGCGCGCCACCGCCGGCTTCGACGAACAGGAGATCGACCTGCCCGCGCTGCTCGCCGCGCTGCGCGAAAAGTCGCGCTACATCAAACTCGGCGACGGTAGTATCGGCCTGTTGCCCGAAGAGTGGATTCAGCGCTACGCGCCCATCGACGCGGTCGGCAAGGAGGTCGACGGCGCCTATCGGTTCAAGTTGCCGCAGGCGGCGATCCTCGACGCGCTGCTCGAAGAGAAGGAAAACGTGTCGACGGACGCAGCCTTCGAGAAAGCGCGCACGCGGCTGCGCGGCGCGCATGGACTCGCGCCGGCGCCGCAACCCAAAGGCTTCAAGGGCGAGATGCGGCCCTATCAGTTGGAAGGCCTCGCGTGGCTGCTGTTTCTCGAAGAGACCGGTCTCGGCGGCTGTTTGGCCGACGACATGGGCGTGGGCAAAACGATTCAAATGCTCGCGCTGCTCGAACTGCATCGCCAGCGCCGAAAGGCCGGCGAGGAGTTGCCGCCCGATCTCGTCGTTGTGCCGAAGTCGCTCATGTTCAACTGGACAGCCGAGGCCAAGCGCTTCACGCCGAAGCTCAAGCTCCTCGATTTTACCGGCACGACGCGCAGCAAGGACGACATTCCCAAACGCGACGTCATCCTCACAACCTACGGCACGCTGCGCCGCGACATCGTCGAGATGAAGGACGTTCCGTTCACGACTGTTGTGCTCGACGAAGCGCAGGCGATCAAGAACGCGGCATCGGATTCCGCCAAGGCCACGCGGCTGTTAAGCGGCAAACACAACGTCGTCATGACCGGCACTCCGGTCGAGAATCACCTGGGCGAGTTGTGGAGCTTGTTCGCATTCCTGAATCCAGGTTTGCTTGGCGCGACGATGTTGTCGAAAACCGGCGGCCTGATGGATCCCGAATCGCGCGACTGGCTGCGCAAGGCGCTGCGCCCGCTGATTCTGCGGCGTACGAAGCAACAGGTGGCCAGCGACTTGCCCGACCGTACCGAACAGGTTCTCTACTGCGAGCTCGACCCGGCCCAGCGCAGGCTTTACACGGCGATTCTCTCGAAGGTGCGCAGGGATCTCGACAAGAAGATCAAGGAGTCGGGCTTCAACAAGTCGAAGATTCACGTGCTCGAAGCGCTGCTACGGTTGCGTCAGGTCGCTTGCCATCCGAAGCTGGTCGACGAACACGCGCAGAATGTTTCCGCCAAGTTGGAAACGCTGCTTGAGCATCTGGACGAAATCGTACAAGAAGGCCACAAGGCGCTCGTTTTCTCGCAGTTCACGAGTTTGCTCGCCCTTCTTAAACCCGAACTCGACAAGACCGGAATGAAGTACGAGTATCTCGATGGACAGACAACCGACCGCAAGACGCCGGTCGAGCACTTCCAGTCCGATCCCGGCTGCCCGCTGTTCTTGTTGAGCCTCAAGGCCGGCGGCACGGGCCTGAATCTGACCGCGGCCGATTACGTCTTCCTGCTCGACCCGTGGTGGAACCCGGCTGTCGAAGCGCAGGCCATCGACCGCACACACCGCATCGGCCAGACGCGCCCCGTGTTCGCCTACCGCATCGTCGCGCGCGACACGATCGAAGAGCGGATCCTCGAGCTGCAGCAGTCCAAGCGCGATCTGGCCGAAGCGATCCTGGGACAGGACAACTCCGTCATCGGCAACCTGCGCGCCGAGGATCTGGATTACTTGTTGTCGTAGGCCGTAGGCGCTATTTCAGTGTGATTCGAAACAGATTCCTCTGGTTCGTGCCCTTGATGTAGGCGAACATTGATGGATCCGGGCCTGGGGAGAGATCGTACCCCGTCACGATCCGGGCACTAGCCGGTGGGTTTTTCAGAAGCACTTGCAAGTTGCCGTCCGGCGCCACGGGCAACTGCCCCGGCTGCACCGGAAATGCCAACGTCCTTTTCGATGCCACTCCGAAATAGCAGGTTTTGCCGTCGCGGCTCCAAGCAACCGGCCAGCGTCCCGGCCCAATTATCCGCTGCGGGCCGCCGCCCGCCGGTATCGCAATCGTATCGATCGCCGATCGCCCTTCGGCGGGCGCCATCGCGATCAGCCATTGCCCTCCTGGCGACACATTCATCACGGTGCTCACGGGATACTCCGCCGCCCTGCGGCGGCCCGAGCCGTCTTGCTTCATCAGGCCAACAAGATTGGCCTTTCCATCCGAATACCGATACCAAAGTTCGCCATTCGGGCCAAATCGCGGCGATCCCTCCCCACCGTCGGCGATCCGCACTGGCGGCGCCGCGCGGTTCAGGCCGGCCAGCCAGATCTCGGACGGCTTTCCCTTATGCTGCACCGAGAAGACGACATCGCCCGCACCGGTTTCATCGCCGGCGATATCGAACTCGACGATCGGGAACCCTTGAATGATGCGCTCACTGGTTCCTTTCCCAATGTCGGTGCGCCACAACTCGTTGATTGAGCCGGGCATGTCCCTGCCGAGAAGGTGATAAATCTTGCCGCCGTCGGCCGAGAAGATCGGAGCGGTCAGCACGAGGTTGTTGGCCGCCGCGAATCCTTCCGACGTGACGGGCCGCTCTCCCGAGGAATCGCTCACCCAGACGGCGCTTTGGCGCACGCCAACCGACGTAACGAGTGATCCATCCGGCGCAACCGCGACTCCCTCTTCCTCGGCGGGCCCAAACGTCAACTGCTCCGGTGCGCCGTCCGGAAACGCTTGCCGCCACAAGTGTTTTTGACCATCGACTTCGGCCCCGAAATACATCCACTTCCCGTCGGGCGACCAGCCTGTCGCCGTGCAGGCGCCGTCGGGTCCAACTCGGCGGCCCGGCGAACTGCCATCGAACGGAAGCAACCGGCATGGGAGCCACCGAGGTTCCATCTCCGCGGTAAGCACCCACTTCCGATCGGGAGAGAGAAAGGAATAATGCGCCATGCGCCGCTCGTAATCGGGAAAGTAGATTTCGCGCCGATCGGTCCGGTTGATCGCGGACGTAACGATGCCGCCATACAAATCCCGCCGCGGCTCTCGATGATCGGACCAACCTCCTCGCCCGCGCGTCCACAACGAACGAGCCCTTGCCGGACCATCTCCAATCCTCCTTCGAACTCCGGTTGCACGGTCGTTACGCCGAGTTCCTGCAGCCGGCGCAGGTGATTGGCCCTCGTGCAACGGGCGACCAGAACGAGTTCCGGATTCAGCCGCCGGCTGCATTCAACCGCAAGTTCGACGGTGCTCTGATCGGGCATGGTCAACAGCAGCATTTGCGCCTCCT
>VFZW01000116.1 GCA_016871055.1 Acidobacteriota bacterium | reverse complement strand
CGCGGTTGAACTTTCTTCGTGACACGGACATGACTCAAATTCTCCTTTGGGAATTTTTGTGTGTCTAGACTCGTGTCTCAGATTTGGGGACAACTCCACTCCGAAAGGATTGCGAGTTCGCGAAATCGTCTTTTCGAGAGGCGAAACTCGTTCCCAGATTTCGTTTGAAAGTAAAAGCAGATGTGTCCGTAGTTCGCAAGGCACTCCCTCGTTCGGAACCAACCGACGAGATCGATTCCTTCATCCGGCGTGGGCTTGGCGATTGAAAGGAATTGGAGTAGGAAGTGCTCAACTAACACTTCTGCCCTTAGGCCATCATATCGATTATCGACGGACGAGTTCATGCTACGAGCATTAAAGCACAACTCTCACCTATGCAAATCGAGAGATAGAAGACGACGCCGAGGCCAGGAGACCTTTCTGCAATTCGGCGTCTAAACGCACGCTCCTTCGCCGCTGCCGTGCGGACCACGCTGTTGAAACGGTCGCCACCAAGCGTTACCCAACTGCGGGGCGCTCAACATCCGCACCACCGTATAATCGAGAGAGGCAATGGCCACTCTCGTCCAACTCGGTCCGCTCGACACCAGCGTCCTCCGCGCGAAGGAACAGCGCCTCTTCGATCTTCTTCGCGACATGGAACGCATCATCGTCGCCTACTCCGGCGGCACCGATTCCGCGTATCTCGCTTGGGCCGCACAGCGCGTCCTGGGCGACAACGCCGTCGCCATCACCGCCGATTCCGCGTCCATCCCCGCATCCCACAAACGCGACGCCGAACAGTTCGCCAGCGACTTCGCGATCCGGCACGAGTACATCGAAACCTTCGAATTCGAGAATCCGAACTACGTCAAGAACGACAAGAACCGCTGCTTTCACTGCAAGGACGAACTCTTCACCCGCCTCGATCAAGTCTGCATCGAACGAGGTATCGACAACGTCGTCTACGGCGTCAACATGGACGATCTCGGCGACTGGCGGCCGGGCCAGGGCGCGGCGAAGGCGCACAGCGTGAAGGCGCCGCTGGTCGATGCGGGATTGCACAAAGCCGAAATCCGCGAACTCAGCCGGCTGGCCGGCCTGCCGACGTGGGACCGCCCCGCCGCTGCCTGCTTGAGCTCACGCATTCCGTACGGCACTGAAGTGACCAAGGATCGCATCAAGGTCGTCGAAGACGGCGAAGAAGCGATCAAGGCGCTCGGTTTTCGGCAGTTCCGCGTGCGGTATCACGGCGACCTCGTCCGCATCGAAATCGCCGCCGAAGAGATGGCCGCGGCGTTGAATGCGCAAGCCGCCGCGCGGTTCGTCGCGATCTTCAAGCCACTCGGATTTCACTACGTGACGCTCGACCTGCAAGGCTATCGGCAGGGTTCGCTGAACGAAGCGATCGCCTCAGAACATCAACTTCAAGGCCACGTGTAACTGGCGCGGGAAACCGTTGTTGGCCGTGATTTGGCCGAACAAGGTATTCGTCGGCGCCGTGTTTGGATTGGCGAAGTTCGTGCGATTAATCGCGTTCAAGAACTCTGTGCGCAGTTGCAGGCGCAGCCGTTCGCGAATGGCGAAATTCTTAAGCATCGATAGATCCCAGGTCTCCTGGAATGGCGCGCGCACACCCGTGAATCGCGACGACAGCGAGCGGAGATTCAAGTCGAGTTGATTGCCGGGCACACGGTCGAACGCGTCGACATTGAACCAGCGCCCGAGTGTCGGACTCGACGACGGGAAACTCGTCACCGGCCCCCGCAAGAGCGCGTTGCCGAAGCCTAGAGCGGGACCGGAATTCCGCTGCCACACGGCCTGCAACTGCATTCCGAATGGCAGTTCGTACAGACCGGAAAACGCGATGCGGTGCGGGCGATCGATGTCGCTGATCACGCGCTCCAGCGCATCGTCGCCGCCGTTCAAAAATCCGATCGCTTCCAGATTCTTCGACCACGTGTAGTCGAACTGAAATTGGAAGCCCGAGGAGAAACGCTTCTCCAACCGCGCCTGCATGCTGTTGTACCAACTTCTCCCGATCTGCTGATCGGTGCCGACTCCGGTGAAGTGCGGATACGGGCGCAGAAGTTGCTGCGTCGCGACGTTTGCCGTGTTCAACGGCGTGCCCGCCGCAAGCCCGGCGAATGGATTGCGCACCAGCGCCGTCAGCCGGTCGATCGTCGTCTGATCGCGCGAGCCCATTGTGCTGAGCAATCGATTCGGCAACGGATTCACCCCGCGCGTAACGCCAATACCGCGGCCTCGATTGCCGACAAAACTCAGGTCCGCCACCAAGCCCTTCCAAACTTCGCGCTGCGCGCGGAAGCTAAACCGCTGCATGAAACCGTTAAGCGGCGCCGCATTGAAAAAGTTCACGTTGCGGCCGATGTCGGTGCGCAGCCCGGCCGACGAACCCGGCGGCGGAATTAGACCGGACGGGAACGGATTCGCCAACGTCGCCATGAACGTCAACCCATTGTCGTTCGACGGCACCAGCGAATTGACGATCGAGTAGCCGCTCTGATTCACCGACTGCCGGTCCGAGCCGAACGGAATGTAATAAACACCGTACCCGCCGCGCAGCACAAGTTTGTCGTTCACGTTATATGCGATGCCGATTCGCGGCGCGATGTTGTTGCGATCACCCTTCCACAACGTCCTCGGCTGTCCGTCCACACCTGCGAACGTCAGCCCGCCGCGCACGCGGAAATCGGCTGGCGCCAACAGCGGTGAAGGGCTCTGTGCGTACGCCGCCTTCGCCGCCGCTTCGATAGGGCTGGCCGTGTCGGCGGCGAAGCCGCGCACCGATCGATTAAAGCGTTCTGTCATCGGGCTGTCGTAATCCCAGCGCAGCCCGAGGTTCAAAGACAACTTCTTCGTAACGCGCCAGTCGTCCTGCACATACAGGCCCGTTGTCGTCGATTGCTCCGCCAGCGATGCGTTCGTATTCAACTGCCCGCCCGTCGGCAGCCCGAACAGAAAGCTCGCCATGCCTTGGCCAATCGGCGCGACCGGAGAATTGTCGAGCGGCCCGCGCGTGAACGCGGCGGCGAAGCTGTAGGCCGGCACGGCGTTGGCAAAGTTGTAGTTGTGCTCGCGATACAGCCGGAACTCGCCGCCGAAGCGGAGCGAGTGTCGTCCCGCGAGCTTTGTCCAGTCGTTGTTCCACGAATGGAAATTCGTCTTCGCGTTCGAGTAGTTCGCACCGCCGATCGCCGTGTAGCCGTCGATGCCGAGCGACGGGAACTGCCGGCCCTGCGGATCGAGCTCGGCCACCAGAGCTGCGTTCAGACCGATCGACGCCGGATCGAAGCCCGCCGACAGCGGTACGAACTGCTGCTGAAACAGCGAAAATCCATAGCGGAAATTTGAAAGCAGCGTGGGACTGAAGGTATAGACGTCGTCGAAACCCGCACCGTTCATACGGCGGTAGCGGTCGGTCCCAGTGGTCGGAGTTTCGAACAACTGGCCCGCGCTGAAGAGATTAAACGTTCGCGTGTAGCGCCCGAAAATACGGTGTTTCGTCGAGAGGTTGTGATCGACCTTGGTTGTGTACGAACGAAACTCGTTGTAGCTTTGCGGCAGGCGTTGGTAGTTGTTGCGGCCATCAACGGTGCCGGGCGAATTCGGATTCGGAAAGAACTCAAGCAGCCGCTGCGATCCGCGATCGATTCGCGCCGCGGGGATAACGTTGCCCGCCAGCGGCAGGCGTTGAATGCGGCCACCCGGCGCGGCCACCGCGGTGGCTGGATCGTAAACCTGGTAAGCCGAACCGAGCCGAAGAAGGCCCGAAAAATCGCCGCGCCGCTGCGCCGCGTCTGGCACCGTATAAAAGTTGTTGCCCCTTTCGACGCCGGGCCGCGTCAACATCTCCCAACCGAAAATCCAGAACGTCTTGTTGCGGCCGTCGTACATTTTCGGCAGCATGACAGGCCCTGAAAGATTCGCGCCGAAGCGGTTCAGGATATTGCGCGGATTCGCCTGTGCCTTCTTCGCTTGGGTTACCGGGCCGGTCTGCGGGTTGTAGAGCAGTTGGCGCTGAAACAGGTCCATGCCGGTGATCGCTTGATTGTTGTGGAACTCGTAGAAGCTGCCGTGCAACTTATTCGTGCCGGAACGCAGCGCGACGTTTACGCTGCCTCCGGGCGATCGGCCAACGCTGGCGTCGTAGGTCGCCGTTTGCACCTTGAACTCGGCCACCATCTCCGCGGGCGGCGCATAGCTGGCGTTGGTCCCCCACATCGACGGCGCCCCGTCGATCGTGAATTCCGTGTTGCCAGGGCGCACGCCGTTCACCGAAATATTCGACAGCACTTCAACCGCCGGCCCAAGGCTCGGGTGATTCGGCGAGCCGAGATTCACCACGCCAGCCGACAATCGCGCCAGCGCGAACGAATTCCCGCCAGGCAGCGGCAGTTCGATCAAACTGCGGCGGTCGACAACATGTCCCATCGTCGCCGTGCCCGTTTCAATCAGCGCGGCCTGCCCGGTCACATTCACCGATTCGGTAATCTGGCCGATCTCCAGTGCGACATCGAGCGTCAATCGTTCGCCCGCGCGCACATCGAAGCCGTCGCGCACGTAACGTTTGAAGCCCGCCGACTGCGCCTCCACGCGATACGTTCCAGGCGGCAACAGAGGCAACTCAAACACTCCTTCGGCGGAGGACTGCGAAACGACACGCACGCCGGTGTCCTGTTTGATCGCCGCGACCTCGGCCGCAGGCACCGCCGCGCCGGAGCCATCGGTGATCCGCCCGGCGATCCTACCACGGGCATCCTGGCCCCAACCGGCCATCGCCGCAAAAACGACCAAGGCAAGAGTTCGCATGCCGAATTATACTAACTAGTCAATGCGTATTCTCCGCCGTACTCTGTTGCAACTGCCCGCCGCCGCGCTGGCGCAAGCCGCCGCGCCGCGCCACAACTTCGTCTTTAACGAGAAAGGCCGCTTCGGCGGATGGCCCGCCAATCATGGCATGTGGGCCTGGGGCGATGAACTGCTCGTCGGCTTTGAAGCCGGCCACTTCCGATTCAACGACGCCAAAAGCCGTGAGCACTCCATCGACTATTCCAGGCCCGCCGAACATCTGCTCGCGCGCTCGCTCGACGGCGGTGAAACGTGGAAGCTCGAAAAACCCGCGGGCCTGAAGCCGCCGCCCGGCGTGAAGGTCGCCGGCGTGCCCGTCGAAAGCGACGGCCGTCCGGAGATTGACAGCCCCGGCAACTTCAACTTCAAGGCGCCCGGCTTCGCGCTCACCGCGCGAATGACATCCATTCACACCGGCCCATCGCGTTTCTACGTGACCAACGACAAAGGCTACAACTGGCAAGGCCCATTCAAGCTGCCGGATTTCGGCACGCCCGGCATCGCCGCGCGCACCGACTACCTCATCGACGGCGCGAAAGAGATGACCATCTTCCTCACCGCCGGCAAGACCAACAAGCGCGAAGGCCGCGTACTCTGCGCCCGCACCACAGACGGCGCGAAGACGTGGAAGATGTTGAGCTGGGTGTGTCCCGAGCCCGAAGGCGACGACTTCGCCATCATGCCGTCCAGCGTGCGTCTCAGCGCCAAGTCGATCCTCACCACGATCCGCCACCGCAAATTCATCGCCGCCTGGCGCAGCGACGACAACGGCGCCTCATGGAAAATGGTCGGCAAACCGGTCGACGACACCGGCGGCGGCAATCCGCCGATGATCAACCGTTTGCCCGATGGCAAGATCGTGATGACCTACGGCTTCCGCAACGCGCCGTTTTCCATCCGCGCGCGTGTGTCGAGCGATGAAGGCAAGACGTGGTCGCCCGACATCATGCTGCGCGACGACGGCGGCACCTGGGACTTGGGCTACACGCGCACCGTGCGCCGCCGCGACGGAAATCTTGTCACGGTCTACTATTTCAACACCGCCAAAGACAGCGAACGTTTCATTGGAGCAACGATTTGGAAACCCTAGGACTCTTTCTACTTTCCGCCGCGATCGCCGCGGCACAGCCCGCGTTTCAAAGCGAACTTCTCTTCCCTCCGGAGACGTGGCACAACCACTCTTCGTCGATCGTCGAACTGCCGAACGGCGATCTCTTCGTCGCCTGGTTCCACGGTTCCGGCGAGCGGCAATCGGACGACGTAAAGATCGAAGGCGCGCGCTGGCGCAAATCAACCCGCACATGGTCACAGCGCTTCGAACTCGCCGACACGCCGGGCTTCCCCGACACCAACTGTGTCGTGTGGCTCGACTCGAAGAAACAGCTTTGGCTCATGTGGCCGGCGATCCTCGCCAACACCTGGGAATCGGCGTTGATGAAGGTCCGCTGGTCAACCGACTTCATGCAATCGGAAGGCCCGCCGAAATGGGCGTGGCAGGAAAACATGCTGCTGATACCGAAGCGCGCGCAAGAGAAAGCGCAAGAAGTATACGCGCGGGAGTTGCGCAGTCCGGGTCCGCTAAATCAATGGGCATCGCGCATGATCGCGCTGGCCGGCGATAAACAGTTCTCGCGCCTAGGCTGGTTCACCCGCACACATCCGATCGAATTGCCCAACGGCCGCATCCTCGTGCCGTTGTACTCCGACGGCTTCTCCTGGGGCCTGATGGGAATCAGCGACGACGGCGGGAAGACCTGGCACGCCAGCGAACCGCTGGTCGGCTTCGGCAATATTCAACCCAGCGTCGTGCGCAAGAAAGACGGCACTCTCGTCGCCTATATGCGCGACAACGGCCCCGCGCCGAAGCGCGCGCACGTCAGCTATTCCACGGACAACGGCGAGACGTGGACCGGCGCTGTCGACACGTTGATTCCCAATCCCGGCTCTAGCCTCGAAGCGATCTCGCTCAAGGACGGCCGCTGGGTCATGGTCTATAACGACACGGAAAAGGGCCGCGCTTCGCTCACCATTCGCATGTCCGACGACGAAGGCCAGACCTGGAAATGGGAGCGCCATCTCGAACGCGGCACGAATTTTTCTTACAGCTATCCGTCGGTGATTCAATCCGCCGACGGCGCTATCCACGTGACCTATTCCAGCCACGAATCCAAAGACGGCAAAGCACACAAGTCGATCAAGCACGCGCGCTTCGACGCCGCATGGATCGAACAGGGTGACCGATAAATGAAACTCGCTCTGTTTGCGCTCGCGCTACCCGCGCTGGCGATCGAATACAAAGACGGCTACGCCGACTCGGGCGGCGTAAAGATTCACTTCGTCACCGCCGGCAGCGGTCCGCTCGTCGTGATGATCCACGGCTTCCCGGACTTCTGGTATACGTGGCGGCATCAGATGGAGGCGCTCGCGCGCAATATCAAGTGGTCGCGATCGATCAACGTGGCTACAATCTGTCGGACAAACCAAAGGGCGAAGAGAACTACGACATGAAGTTCCTCGTCGGCGATGTCGCGGCCGTCATCAAACATCTCGGCAAATCGAAGGCGATTGTCGTGGGTCATGACTGGGGCGGAATCGTCGCGTGGAACTTCGCGTTCCATGTGCCGCAGATGTTGGAGCGGTTGATCATCCTGAATCTTCCCCATCCGAATGGCCTGGCGCGCGAGTTGGCGACGAATCCGAAGCAGCAAGCCAATAGCGCGTATGCGCGACGCTTTCAGCAGCCAGACTCACACACCAAGCTCACCGCCGATGGCCTGGCGTTCTGGGTGAAAGATCCGGAAGCTCGCAAGAAGTACGTTGAGGCATTCGGCCGTTCGGACTTCAACGCGATGATGAGTTACTACCGCCGCAACTATCCGCGCGAACCCTACGAAAAACGCGAAGTGCCGCAGCGGGTAGGCGTGCCGGTGTTGATGATTCACGGGCTCGACGACACGGCGCTGCTGCATGGCGCGTTGAATCAGACGTGGGAGTGGCTCGACGCCGACCTCACGCTGGTCACCGTACCGAAAGCGGGACACTTCGTACAGCAGGATGCGGCGGAGTTAGTCACGCGGACGATGAAATCATGGCTCAATCGGTAAAGACCTACGACGTAGTCATCGTCGGCTCCGGCGCCGCCGGCGGCACACTGGCCGCGCATTTGGCGCGCAAAGGCGTCGACGTCGCCGTCGTTGAAGGCGGCCCGAAAATCAACACGCGCACCGATTTCAACACACATGCGATGCCGTGGGAGTTCGCCAACCGGCAGATCCCGCGCATGAAGCCCGGCAAACAAGGCATGGCCAGCGAGCGAGCGCGCGGACTCGGCGGCAAGACGCTCACTTGGAACGCCGTCGCGTGGCGGCAAAGTCATCGCGATTTCAAAGGCAAGTCGATCGAAGGCGCGGGTGAAGACTGGCCGATCGACTACCCCGACCTCGCTCCCTACTACGAAAAGATCGAGCGCGAAGTCGGTGTGTGCGGCAACTACGACAATCTGCCCGATCTGCCCGACGGCGTATTCCTTCCACCGGTGCCATTCAAGTGTTCCGATCAACTGATCGCCAAAGGCGCGAAAAAGCTGGGCCTGAAGATCATTCATGTCCGCAAGTCGACTCTGTCGCGTAACCAGTTCGGAAGGCCGGCGTGCCACTACTGCGGCAACTGCATGGCAGGCTGCGACGTCGTCGCGAAGTACAACTCCTACGACTGCCACATGCTGCCCGCGTTGAAGACGGGCAAGCTCGAACTGATCCCCAACGCGGTCGTTCGCCAGGTTGTCGTCAACGGCGAGAACCGAGCCACCGGCGTGCGCTACGTGCATCGCGAAACGAAGCAGGAAGGCGAAGTGCTGGGCCGCACGGTCGTTGTGTCGTGCGCCTGCGTACAGTCGGTCGCGCTGTTGCAGATGTCGAACATCGCGAACGCAAGCGGGCAACTTGGCAAGCACTTCATCCCGCATTTCACGGGCGGCGTCGAAGCGTTCCTCGATGGCCTCAAAGGCTCGCCGCTGAAGAACGACGAAGGCTTTCTCGATCACGCCTATCTGCCGAGTTTCATGCACGAGCGCAAGCGCGATTACGCGCGCAGTTTTGGAGCGCAGTTCGGCTATCAGAACCGTCGAAGCATCGGCTGGGCCCGCGAGATCAAGGGCATGGGCGCTGACTATAAACAGGCCGTGAAAGACCGGTATCCGGCGTTCGTCGTCTTCAGCCCGTACGGAGAAATGATCCCCAACGCGCAGTCCTACATCGACCTCGACCACAAGCGCAAGGACGAGTTCGGCCTGCCCTCGGCACGCCGCCATTTGGTGTGGGGGCCGAACGACAGGTTGATCTTCAACGACATGCAGAAGTGGTCGGCCGAGATTTTGCGGTCGGCGGGCGTGGAGATCCTGAAGATCCACGACGAGCCGCGTCCGAATCACGAATTGGGCGGCGCGCGCATGGGCAGCGATCCGCGTACTTCGGTCGTCGACGCACAGTGCCGCGCGCACGATGTGCCGAACTTGTATGTCATCGACGGCAGCGTGTTCCCATCGGCGTCGGAGAAGAATCCGACGCACACCATCATGGCGCTGGCCGCGCGCGCCGCTGACGATATCGCACGGCGCTTGCAACGGAGGGAAATATGAGCGAAAGACGCGAAAGTCTGAAGATCATCGGCGCGATCGGCGCGACGTGCGCCTTTCCGTTCGCGGCCGATGAACTCTATGCGCAGCAAGAGCACACGCACACCGAGGGCGTGGCGGCGAAGTTACCCGAGCCGAAGTATTTCAAGAAGGACGACTTCGAGATGATCGCGGCGCTTGCGGAGATGATCATCCCGCGCACGCCCGGTGCGCCCGGCGCACTCGATGCCGGCGTGCCGGCCTACATCGATTTCGTCGTCAGCCGCAGTAAGCCCCAACAGAAACTCTTCTCCGATGGCGTGGCGTGGCTGCGCAAGAACAAGTTCGCGAAAGCGCCGGCCGAGGCGCGCCTCGCGCTCATCAAGCCGCTGTGCGATGCGGTCGACAACGGTAAGGTCGACACGCCTTCGCGCAAATTTTTCCGCGCGATGAAGTCGCTGACCTCCGATGGATTCTGGACTTCGAAAGCCGGCATGGCCGACACGCTGGGCTACCGGGGCGCTTCCATCTTGGGCGAATACCCCGAGTGCCGCGAGCATTGACCGGGCAACCGAAAACCTAGTCTCCCAACGTCTCCTCAATCAACCGGCTCAGCTTCCGATGCTTCCCTTCGGCCGTCCGCAACTCATCGGCCAAGTGCAGACACGCCAAGATCGCCACGCGCGACGCATCCGTATTGGCGCCCTTGGCGATCGAATGCATCAACTCATCGACCTTGTGGGCGAGCGCCTGCAACTCGCCCTCCGGCCCATTCGTCACCAGCGAAAACGACTGATTGTAGATGTTGACGCGGACGCTCGTGGGCATGTTAGCTTGCGCCTAACATGTCTAGCTGGCCCAGCAACTTTTCGATGCGGGCTTTCACGAGCTTCCGTTCCGCGAGTAGTTTTTCGAGGTCCTTTTCAGCCTTGCCGCTGTTGGAGCGCAGCCCTTCCAGTTCCGACTCCGCCCGGTTGCGCGCGGCGTTTGCCAGCCGCGCTTCGTCTTCGGCTTCGGCGAGCCGCGACTTCAATTCGGCGTTCTCTTGCTTGAGTTGGCTGACAACGGAAACGGCCCGGAGGATGCGCTCTTCCAGGCCGCTCAACGTGTCAACTTCCTCCAGTTGGAAATCCATAAGAGGTGTCCTCTCTGGGGGTTAGTGTACTACTCTAGGCCGCGAGAGCGGCTTTGGCTTTGTCGACCAGCGACGTGAACGCCGCTGCATCGCGCGTGGCGATGTCGGACAACATCTTGCGATTCAGCTCGATCGCGGCGCGCTTCAGCCCCGCCGTGAACTTGGAATACGAGATGCCGTTGGCGCGGCAGCCGGCCGAAATGCGGACGATCCACAACGAGCGGAATTCGCGCTTCTTCAGGCGGCGGCCCTTGTATCCATAAATCAGCGACTTCTCAACGGCTTCCTGCGCGAAGCGGTGCAGCTTCGACTTGCCGAGGAAAAAGCCCTTGGCCAAGCCAAGTGTCTTTTTCCGATTATCGGTACGCTTTGTACCGCGTTTTACTCTGGGCACGTTTGTCTCCTTCTTACGTTTTCAGTTTGTGGTTATCAGATCCGGCGGAACGGGCACGTGCCGCGCGCCTCGGCCGCTCGGTTGCTCGGAAGCTTAGCCTTATTTGTAAGGCAACATCCGGGCGATTTCGTTGGTGTTGGTATCGTCCATCATGACCGACTGGGCAAGACGGCGCTTCCGCGAGGAACCCTTGGAGGTCAGGATGTGGCGCGCAAAAGCGTGGGCGCGCTTGATCTTGCCCGTACCGGTCCTCTTGAAGCGCTTAGCCGCGCCCTTGTGGGTTTTGAGTTTTGACATTGGATTTGTCCTAAAAGGTGGGGCGTGCTCCAAACTACTCGCGCACGACGGACTCGCAATGCGGCCTGTGCGCTATAAAGCACCTTCTTTCAGTATAGCACCGGCGTTAATCCAACGGCACTTCGAAGAAGAACAGCGCCTTGCCCGTGCCCGCCTCGCTCAACCCGGACAGATACAGCGAGGTCCCGCGCGAATAGCCCGTCTGGAAATAGACAAACCCGTACGCCGTATCGCCCGGCGGCAGCATCTTGGCGGCGAACGCGCGCTCCTCGATCACCGGGTCGTTCAGTTTGCTCTTCTGCACTTTGATCTTAATCCCGCCCGTGATGGTCGGCCCTCGCTTCGCCCGCGTGCCTTCGAGCAGCATTACATCCTTGGGCGGCGTCGATTCAATCTTCCGCCCGCGGGACGCCATGTACATCGTCTGCAGGCCGTCCATTTTCAGCGCGGTCTTGGAATCGTTACGGATCAGGACCAGTACCGGCAGTACGCCGTGTTCGTACGGATTCAACTTGCCGAAGGCAATCTTGAGATCATCGGGATTATCGTAAGGCTGCGCCGCGATCGTCACTCCCTGGTTACTTTGCTTGTTCGCGTACTTGTCGATATCGCCAGGACGAAAAGGTTCTTTCTTGTCCGCGCTCATCGCCACCGCTACACTCAAGATTAGGAATAGGAGCTTGCCGGTTTTCATCTTCGTCCTTTACCGCCTGGTACAGATCCTCGGGTTTCCACTCATCCTACTGTATCTTTTGTGGCGAGGGTTGAAGAACCGGCACTGGATGCGCTCGATCAACGGGCGTTTCGGCGGGCTGCCATTTCAGGTGACGGCGACGGGCGGCATCTGGTTGCACGCGGTGTCGGTCGGCGAGGTGCTCAGCGCGGCCACGCTGATCCGCGCGCTGCGCGAAAAACTGCCCGATACGCCGATCTACGTTTCGGTAACGACGATAACCGGCCACGCGCTTGCGGTCGATAAACTGACCGCGCTCACCGACGGCGTCTTCTACACGCCGCTCGATTTCTGTTTCGCCGTGCGCCGTGTGCTGCGCGCCATCCGCCCGTCGATATTGGTCGTCATGGAGACCGAGATCTGGCCGAACCTGTGGCGAGAGACCAAGCGAACCGGCGCCGGCCTGCTCGTCATCAATGCGCGGATCTCCGATCACGCCCTACCCAAGTACCGCAAGTTCAGCTGGTTCTTCGCGCCTGTGCTCGCGCTGCCGGACGCCATCTACGCCCAGAGCGAGCAGGATGCCGATCGTTATCTCTCCGCCGGCGCCCCGCGGGAAAAACTGCATCTCGGGCGCAACTTGAAGTACGATTTCGAACCGCGCGCCAACGCCGTCGCCGATGACCTTCGCGCCTGGATCGAAAGGACGAATGCAGCCGATATCGTCATCGCCGCCTCCACCATGCCCGGCATCGACGCAACCGATTTCGACGAGGACATCCTTACGCTTGACGCCTTCGAATCACTCGCCGCGCGCCGCGCTGGGCTGCTCTGGATCCATGTGCCGCGCCGCCCGGAGCGCTTCGACTCCGCCGCCGAAAAACTGCGCGCGCGCGGCATCCGGTTCGTGCGACGCACGGCACTCGGCGAACTGCAACTGCCCGGCGTGCTGCTGCTCGACACACTCGGCGAACTCGGCCCGCTGTTCGCCCACGCCGGCGCCGTCTTCATGGGCGGCACGCTCGTCCGGCGCGGCGGCCACAACATCCTCGAACCCGCCTTCTGCGGCAAGCCGGTCGTCGCCGGGCCACACATGGAGAACTTCGCCGAGATTGCCCGCGAGTTCACTGACGCGCAGGCGCTCGAGCGGATCTCGGCGGCGGACGAGCTCGCGCCGGCGCTAGAGAAACTGCTCGACCACGGTGCGGCGATCGGCCAGAAGGCCCGCGCCATCGCCGAGTCCAAACGCGGCGCTACGAAAATCGCCCGCGATGCCGCGATCGAAATCCTCGAAGAAAGCTGGCCAACGCCTCGCCACTCGTTGCTAGCGCGCGCTCTCCTCGGGCCGCTTTCCCTGCTTTGGCGTTGGTTTTCACACAGCGGCCTGGAACGAAAATTCGCGCGCCGCCAGACGCTCGACGCGCCCGTCATCAGCATCGGCGGCTTGGCCATGGGAGGCACCGGCAAGACGCCGATGGTTCTGCATCTCGCGCGCGCTTTCGCCGCGCAAGGAAAGCGAGTCGCGATCCTCACGCGCGGCTACAAGCGTATGTCGACCGAGCCGATTACACTCATTGCCAAAGGCGATCAAGCGCCGGTCTTCGACACCGGCGACGAAGCGCAGATCTTCGTGCGCGCCGGCATCGCTCATCTCGGCATCGCCGCCGACCGGATCAGCGCGGGCCGCAAACTCCTTGAAACGATGGGCGCCGATGTGGTGCTCCTCGACGACGGCTTCCAGCACCGCCAACTCGCGCGCAAGTTCGATCTTCTGCTGCTCGATGCGCAAGACCCGTTCGCCGGCAATGCCGTATTTCCGCTTGGCAGGCTTCGCGAAGATCCATCGCGCCTCGCCCGCGCCGACGCCATCGTGCTGACGCGCGTGCAACGCGGCCGCGCCTACAAACAGCTGCTCCGCCGGATCGAGAAATACAAGCCTAGTATGCCCGTATGTTATTCGCACGTTGAGCCGGAGCCCTGGCAGCCCGCGCTAGCCGAAGGCAAAGCCGCCGCGTTTTGCGGCCTTGGCAATCCGGCGTCATTCTGGGCGACGCTTCGCAAACTCGACATCGAACCCTGCTATCGATGGGCCTTCGGCGATCATCATCAATACCGGCCGAATGACCTCAAACGCCTTCGCCACCACGCACTGCACGCGGGCGCAACGCACTTGGTCACGACGGAAAAGGATGCGGTCAACCTGCCAGCCGGCGCCGACGAACTGCTCGCGCCGCTAACGGTTCACTACCTGCCAATCGGCGTCGCCATAGACGGCGATGCGGCGTTGATCGACCGGATTTTCCGGCATTAACTTCGCCAATTTTACGGTCGCGGATCCGTCCGTTGCTGGCCACGAGCGTCCACAACTCCGGGTCGAGGACAACAGGTTGCTCCGCGTTGCGCGAATCGGCTCGGCGACGAGGGCGGTGCAGTAGTGGAGGAAGACCGTCGCGGCTGAAGCGTTGCTGGGGCGGGCCTCCGTATTGGGTTCGAATCGGCAAATTACCGTTGCGCCCTCGCCCTGACGAAGGATGGGTTGGTTTTGCAAATCGACGTTGTTGGCCGCAGTGGCACCGATTGGGTTCGAATTCGCAAAAACACTTTTGGGAGCGCCGCCCGATGGAATCGGGCACAACCAACCCTTCCACTGATGATTATACGGGTGCGTCAATAGACCGGCTTCGGCGCGGGTACTGCGAGTCAAACGCCAATAGTCGTGGGGCAGTCGATCCGCGAAGAGTGGACGCAAGTGGCGCTTGCCCCAAACGGTCGATGCGGCCGCCAAGCCCACCCGATAGCGATCCCGGCCAGCCGCCTTCGCCGGGTGTGATATACATGTGGATATCAAGGACGCGAGATGCCAAGAGCGAAACGGACACTTGTACAACTGCCGCCTGCACTGCTGAAAGAAATAGACCGGGCTGCGGGGAAGCGCAGTCGTAGCGCCTTTATGGCCGAAGTCATGGAGCGGGAGATGCGGCGCCGTCGGCTTGTCAAGCTGCTACTCGACAAGGAACCAATCTGGAAAACCGAGGACCACCCGGAGATTGGCGAAGATGAGGAAGCCTACGTCAAGCAGATGCGCGAGGAGTGGAGCCGGCGGCTGGAGCGGGAGACACGTTGAGCCGGCGATTTCTTGTCGACACGAATCTCCTGATTCGCGTGGTTCGACGCCGGCCAGGTTACGCTGAATATCTGGCCGAACTCGCGATTTGGGGAAGCGAGGTCGCTTGCTCGGTAATAACAACGGCAGAGATGTATTCCGGCATGAGGCAATGGGAGGAGCCGCGAACCGTTGCGTTGCTCTCGCAGTTCAAAGAGTACTCCGTGACGCCGGCCATTTCAAAACGGGCCGGGTTGATGCGCCGGGACGTTGCGGCGCAAGGCGAGACGCGCTCGCTTCCCGATGCGCTGATTGCGGCAACGGCGTTTGAACACGGGCTCGTGGTGGTGACGATGAACGCGAAGGACTTTCGATATGACGGTTTGGCGGTGGTTACGCCGCCGATCGAGTAGGGTGGCGCAGGTTCGGTCGCGCCGTCCCTGTCTGCTATCCTTCGAATGCCAAACGTGAAGAAAGTATCAAACACCACAACCAACGTAGTCTCCGCCCTTGTCGCCAGAACACAACTCGGACAAATCATGAAGCGGGCAACGCAGAAGAACGAGCGCTTCCTCATCGATCGCCGCGGCGAACCCAGCGTCATCATCATGAGCGTGAAAGACTACATGGACACGTTCGCGCCCGCACCCACTTGGCTAGCCGAGATTCGCGCCAAGCCAAAGCAGCGAGGCACGGACAAGCTGTCGATGACCCAGATCAACAGCATTGTCTCCGAAGCGCGGCGAACCGCAACGAAGAAGCGAGCTAATGCGCCGGCCAAATGATCCGGGTGGTGATTGACACGAGTGTGCTTGTTTCATCGCTCCTCGGTTCGGAAACGCCCAAGGCGGTTTTAGACGGAAGTTCCCCCGCCGATAAGCAGTAGTTTTCACCGCAAGGTTCTCAGACAGCGTGGGTTGCGCGTTTTTTTGCCTTGTTCTGTATACCCATGTAAATACTCGTATATGTATTTACACGTAGCGCCTATTGTTGCATACTGTTACCATGTACGTGGAAACCGTGCCGAACCGCTCCTCGCCTCCCGCGATTCTGCTCCGCACCGCTTTCCGCCAAGGCAAAAAGATCGTCAAGCGCACGCTCGCCAATCTTTC
>VFZW01000115.1 GCA_016871055.1 Acidobacteriota bacterium | reverse complement strand
CCCTCAAACTCCGGGAGCTCGTCATCATCCCTCAACTGGCTTCCGGCTTCGCCACTTCATGATTTCCTGCCAAAAAATGTCAAAATCTTATTGGATAGATACTAACGACAGTCTCTCGATTGTCGGAGTGCGGCCCGTCGTTTATAAAAGTCGTGCCGGTATCGGAGTGTCTCAAGCATTCAAATTCACGCACTCTGGTGTGAGGTTGCGGAACACGAGCAAAAGTGGCGTATGGCGAGAAAATCCCTCAGCCCGATAGCAGCGTCGACGGGCCAGGCGCCACTCCGATCAAAGTCGACGTGACGCGGGATTATCGAAAGCCGGCTGGACAGAACCGGGGCGGGAAAAAGGATTCTTTTTGTCCATGCCGCCGACGGCTCTACACGGAGTGACTGGAACGATGCCTGGGCTGCGCCGGGTTTCAGGAACCTTTTTGCTGCGTTGTGATAACCTCGTTCGCATGCGACTGGCGTTGACCCTGGTCGCCCTTGGCCTCGGTGCCCAAACGCGCGAGACGAATCCTTACACGCTCGCCGACCAGGACGCTTTGGCGAAGGGCCGGCGGCTTTACAGCTTCTACTGCGTTTTCTGTCATGGGATGGACGGTGCTTCCGGCCGCGGTTCGCAACTGGCTTCCTCTTACCGCAAGCACGGTTCGTCCGACCGTGAGGTGTACCGCACTATCGCCGACGGCGTGCCCGGCACCGAAATGACCGGGCATCCTCTCGAAGAGGATGAAGTCTGGAAGATTCTGCTTTTCGTGCGGCGGATCGAACAGAACGCATCGGGGCGAGGCCAAGGCTGCCGGACCGGCGCCAGCGGTGATCCGGTGAAAGGCGCCGCCGTTTTCCAGAGCGTCTGCCAGAATTGCCACAGCGCGGCTTCGCGGCTAGGACCGGACCTCGCGGCCATCGGCGCGACGCGCTCGCGAGAGCATCTGCGCGAGTCGATCGTCGAACCGGACAAAGTCGTCTCAAGGGCGTTTCGCGCCGTGCGCGTCCGCACCACCCAGGGCGAGGCCGTACATGGGTTGCTGCTCAATCAGGACGAATATACAATCCACCTGCTGGACATGCGGGAGCAAGTCCGCTCGTTCCAGCGGAGCGGGCTCGCTGCTGTCGAATTTCCAAAGGAATCTTTGATGCCTTCGTTCGCCAAGTCGCTGAGCGCGGGTCAAATCGATGACGTGCTGGCTCATCTGTGCCGAGGTAAACGATGACCGCACGCTTATTGCTTGCGGCACTGTTGGCTCAGGCCGCCGTCGCCCAGGTCACCCATCAGCAACTTATTGACGCCCTGAAAACTCCGCGGAACTGGTTAACGTACTCGGGCGACTATCGCTCTCAGCGGCACAGCGGACTTGCCGCTCTGACGCCCGCGAACGTGAAGGACCTCGAGATCAAGTGGGTTTACCAGGCCAAGATCGTCGAGAAGTTCGAAACCACGCCTCTTGTCGTGGACGGCGTGATGTACATCACCCTGCCGCCGAGTGATGTCGTGGCGCTGGATGCCGCCACGGGCGTCCGCCTCTGGGAGTACAAGCGCGCCATGCCGCCGCTGCCGCAGGTCTGTTGCGGCCAGGTCAACCGGGGCGTTGCCATCCAGGGCGACCGCCTCTTCGCCGCCACCGTCGACGCTCATGTCATCGCCCTCGACCGCAAGACCGGCCGCCTGTTGTGGGACACGGAGATGATCGACTATCGGGCCGGCTACTCCGGCACGCATGCGCCGCTCGTGGTGAAGGATAAGGTGCTGGTAGGCGTGGCGGGCGGCGAGTACGGCATTCGCGGATTTATTGACGCCTACGACGTCGCCACCGGCCAGCGCAAATGGCGCTTCCATACCGTGGCCGGTCCCGGCGAGTTCGGACAGGAGACGTGGGCCGGCGATTCCTGGAAGACCGGCGGCTCATCGGTCTGGATCACCGGCAGTTACGATCCGGAACTCAACCTCACCTATTGGGGAACCGGCAATCCCGGCCCGGACTGGAACGGCGATGTCCGCCTGGGTGACAACCTGTTCTCCTGCTCCGTCGTCGCACTCGACGCCGACACCGGCCAGCGCAAATGGCATTTCCAGTTCACGCCGCACGACGAGCACGATTGGGATGCCACCCAGATCATGATGTTGCTCGACCGCCCCGTGCGCGGGCGGAATCGCAAAGTGCTGGTCACAGCCAATCGCAACGGCTTCTACTATGTCCTCGACCGGGCGACGGGTGAGTTTCTGCACGGCCGGGCCTATGTGAAGCAGACGTGGGCCGTGGGCCTCGACGAGCGCGGCCGTCCGGTGCGCGCTCCAGGCAAGGGCCCGACGCCGGAAGGCAATCACGTCTACCCCGCGATTGCCGGCGGCACGAATTGGAGTTCTCCCTCGTATAGCCCCGTCACGGATCTCTTCTATGTCACGGCGCGCGAAGGCGGAAGCCTTTACTACAAAGGTGAGGCGGACTACAAGCCGGGCCGCCGCTTCCAAGGGGGCTTCGTCAACAACGAACAAGTGTCCGGCGATTGGTACGGCGCGGTGCGCGCGCTGGATCCTTCCACGGGCGACGCCAAGTGGGAACACAAGCTGCGGGTTCCTTCCATTGCCGGCGTGCTCTCGACGGCGGGCGGCTTGCTTTTCGCCGGGACCGAAGACGGCTACTTCAAAGCGCTCGACGCGCGCGACGGCCGCGACCTTTGGCATATGAACCTCGGCGGCCGCGTGAGGGCTTCGCCGATGTCGTTCGCGGTCGGCGGCGAGCAGCGTGTCGCCATTGCCGCCGGTAGCGGGTTATTCGTATTCGGGCTTCGCTGACCGGGCCACTCGCGGTAGAGAAAAAGGAGTAATGCATGCGTACGTTGATCCCGATGGCCGCGCTCGGTCTGCTTGGCGCGCAATTGTTCGCTCAAGGAAGCGCCACGGTAGTCGGCGTCGCCACCGACTCGAGCGGGGCTGCCGCGCCCGGTGTGCAACTCACGATCTCGAATGTAAGCACCGGCGTATCCTACCGGACGGCTTCGGACGGGGCGGGCCGCTACAACTTCTCGCGGCTTCCGGTAGGCGATTACCGCCTGGAGGCAAGCGCCGAAGGCTTTAAGCGCGTGCAGCGGAGCGGGATCAACCTCACGGCCGAACAGACCCTGACCGTCGATGTTGCGCTGGAAGTAGGCGCGGTTGCGGACTCCGTCGAGGTCACCGCCAACGTGTCGGCGCTGGAAACCGCGACCTCGACCATCCGTACCGTGGTACGCCGCGAGCAGATCACCGACCTGCCTCTAAACGGACGCAATGCGCTCCAGTTACAGGCGTTGCTGCCTGGAGCGGTCAATCACGCCAGCGCCCGGGCAAGTTTCGCGCAGGAAGCCGGATATTCAGTAAACGGTGCGCGTGGTACCGACAACAACTTCCTTCTCGACGGCGGCCAGAACGTCGACGTGTTCACCGGCTTCGCAACTTCTCTGCCGAATCCGGACGCACTGCAGGAGTTCAGCGTGCTGTCGTCGAGTTTCAGCGCCGAATACGGGCGTGGCGCCGGATCGCTGGTGACGGCGGTGACCAAGAGCGGTACCAATCAGATCCACGGCACCGCTTACGACTTTCTTCGCAACGACGCACTCGACGCCCGGTCGTTCTTCGCGCACCGCGGGCTGGTGCCGAAGCAGAAGCTGCGCCGCAATCAGTTTGGCGCGTCCGCCGGCGGGCCCATCCGGCGGGATAAGTCGTTCCTGTTCGCATCCTGGGAATCGCTGCGCGAGCGGCGCTCGACAACCCGTACGGACCTGATTGTTCCTACCGCCGCCGAACGGGCCGGCGATTTTTCCGCGACGGCGCGAAGGCCTTTTGATCCCGCCACCGCGAACCGCCTGCCCTTCCCCAACCACGGCATTCCGCTTACCCGGCAATCGCGGGCCGCCCGGGCCATCGCCGATGTGCTCGTACCGCTTCCCAACTTCGGCGCCAACCAGTTCATCTACAACAGCCCGGCCACCGACGACCGCAATCAGGTCATTACACGCTTCGACCACAACTTCACCGACAACGACCGCCTTTACGTCAGCTATTTCTTCAACGACACCTTCGGCACGCAGAACTTCACCGTACCGCTTTCCGACGGCTTCGCGAATTGGACGAACAATCGCGGTCTCGTCAACTACACCAAGGTCGTCACACCGTCGCTACTGAACACTTTCAGCTACACCATCAACCACCTGAACTTCGGCCGGGGCGCGCTTCCGATTCTTCCGGACAAGTATCCGGGCGAACCGGGCAAACTGGCTCCGGGTTTCCGCTATGACTCCGTAGGCGTGCGGACGAAGTCGGCGACGCCGCAGTTCCCTATGAATACGCGGCTCGGGCAGGTCGCCGGCTACTATACGATCACCGGCGAAAATTACGTCGGCTTCGACCCCCATTCGCACGAGGTCCGCAATACGTTGACCTGGACCCGCGGCGCACACCTGATCAAGATCGGCGGCGAATATGCCTACAACATCGCGAATCGGGAGGCGAGCAACGAATCGGACGGGCAGACGTTCAACTGGAGCGGGTTGCGGGCCGGCAACGGTTATGCCGACTACCTGCTGGGACTACCGGCTAATTACACGCAACAGTCGTTGCTGCGCTCCGGGAACCGTTATTCGACCACCGGCTACTTCATTCAGGACGACTGGAAGGTGGCGCGTACCTTCACCTTGAATCTGGGATTGCGATGGGAACCCAACTTTGCCATCTCGGACGCCAACAACGAAATGGTGGCGTTTCAGCCCGGACAACGTTCGACCATCTACCCGAACGCGCCTCTGGGACTGCTGTATCCGAACGACCCCGGCATTCCCCGCGCGACGATCCCTTCGGACTGGAACAACTTCGCGCCTCGCGCCGGCTTCGCCTGGCTGCCCTTCGGCCCGAACTCGAAAACCAGCGTCCGCGCCGGTTACGGGTTGTTCTACAACACCTCTCGCGGTTTCCTCCTCAACGAAGCGCAAATCAACCAGCCCTTCGTGCTCCGCATCCGTATCAACGACCCGGCCAGCTTCGAGAATCCCTGGAGCGGGTTTCCGGGAGGCGATCCGTTCCCGTTCCGTCCGCCAACCTCCGCGGACGAGCGCCGCTCGTACCGCTTCGTTACCCCCACTACGATCGCGCGCTACTTTCCGTTCGACAACGCCACTCCGTACATGCAGCAGTGGAACTTCACGCTCCAGCGCGAAATCGGCGCCGGCAATGTCGTGACGGCCGCCTACGTGGGCTCCAAGGGAACCAAGCTTCACATCAACTACGAGGAGAATCAGGCGGTTTTCGTGCCCGGCGCCTCGACCACGGCGAATATCGACGCGCGCCGGCCCTTCCGTGATTTCCAGAGCGTCGTGGCGGCCGCTACCGCCGGCACGTCGAGCTATCACTCCATGCAACTCAGCTTCAACCGCCGCTTCGTCAAAGGATTGTTCATGATGGCCAACTACACCTGGTCGAAGTCGCTGGATCTGCAGTCGGTGGATCGCAATGTCCCGCTCATTCAGGATCGGCGTAACATTCGTGCCGACCGCGGACCGTCGGATTTCGACCGGAGGCACAACTTTGTCACTTCCTTCCTCGCCTCCATCCCGGCGCCGCGGATCACGGGACCGCTTTCGCGGTTGACCCAAGGGTGGCAGGCCAATGGAATCGTGACGCTGCTCAGCGGCGGGCCTCTTACCGTGATTCCAGGCAACGACCGGGCGTTGCAGGGCGGCGGCAATCAGCGCGCCGATGTGACCGGCGCTTGGCGCCTCTCCCCGGGCCGGAGCTTCGATCAGCAGCAGGCTCGATCTTTCGACACCTCGGTGTTCGCGGCCGCCGCACTGGGGCAGTTCGGCAACTCGCAGCGGAATCTCGTTTACGGACCCGGCCAGTACAACCTGGACCTGGCGTTGTTCAAGAACGCGAAGCTGACCGAGCGCTTCAGCCTGCAGTTCCGGTGGGAACTGTTCAATGCGCTGAATCATGCCAACCTGGGGGATCCCGTCGTGAACCTGATCTCGCCGGCCTTCGGACGGATCAACACCGTGACTGGACCGCGGATCATGCAATTTGGCATGAAGGTGATTTTCTGATAAACCGTCTTCGATGCATATCCCTGCTGTTGCTTGCATCATGCGGAGCCGTACGGGAGCATCGCAGTGGCGGCCCGCCGGTGGTGGCCGAGACTCCGACCCGGGCCAAAACTCCACAGGGGCAGTACATCTCCTGGAAAGAACACCTGATCGACAACGAGGCGATCAACGGTGGCGTCGCGGTCCGTGGAGGGGACGGAATTCAGATGGCCGATTTCGACACGGACGGCCACAACGATTTTGTCACCGTCCACGAGGACAGCGGCCACGTGCGGATCGCGTTCGGCTCGGCCAACCCGGACCAATGGGAACGGATTACCCTGGCCGAAGGCGCCGAAGCCAGGGCCGCCGAAGATGTGGCCGTGGCCGACCTGAATGCGGACGGCTACCCCGATCTGATCGTGGCTTGTGAATTGGCGCATCTGCTCTATCTGCGGAATCCGGGCAAAGACGCGCGAGTCCGCCGGTGGGAGCGCGTGATTCCCGCGCGCTTCCAGGGCCGCGGCTCCTTCATCCGCGTGTTTTTCGCCGACTTGAACAAAGACGGCCGCCTGGATGTGGTTACGGCAAACAAAGGGGAACAGAACCCTGTGATCAAGCCAGGTGACAAGGAAGGGACCGAACATCCGCTCAAGGAAATCTCCTGGATTGAGCCGCCATCGGATCCGCTGCGGCCAACAGGATGGATCGAGCATGTACTCGGCCGGACCAAAGTCCCTGTTAATGCCCAGCCGGTAGACTTGGACGGCGACGGCGACTTGGATGTGCTGGCCGGCAGCCGGTTCGAGCAGAGAATGTGGTGGTATGAAAACCTGGGCGGCGTAAGACCCGCGTTCCGCGAGCGGAGGATAGAGGTCGAGGGCGGGGGACGGCTCACCGCATTCATGGCCGCCTTTCGCGACCTGAACGGAGACGGGCGGCTGGACATCGTGCTGTGCGAGAAGCCCAATGTGTTGTGGATCGAGCAGCCCGCGGATCTGAGCCGTCCGTGGCGGCGGCACAACATTGGCGGCATCGCTCCGGATGCGCCTACGGGAATCCAGATTGCCGACATTAATGGTGACGGGAACATGGACGTGATCGCCGGCGCCTACTCGGGCTATCCGCGGGACAGGGATGGGGACGATGTTACCTCGGAGAGCGTCGCGGGCCGGATTGCCTGGTTCGAGAACCCCGGTAATCCCGCCGGAGCCTGGATCCGCCACGACATTGTGCGGACCAAGCGCGGCATGCACGACGGATTCGTCGCATACGACCTGGATAAGGACGGCGACATCGATTTCCTGGGCACGCGCGGCAACAGCGGTAATTTCGATGGCGTATTCTGGTTGGAACAGGTGCGGACCACCGCGTCCGTTCGCGCGTTCGTCCCGGCGCGCAAGGTGGAAAGCATGCATCTGCCGCTTCCGAAGGCGGAGTGGGCGAAGTGACTCCTCGCCGCCACGATCTCGAACGGCTCCCGCGCGGGGGCAAGGAGAATTTTTTATGTTGACTCGCCGGCGGCTTCTCGCTGCTCTCGCGACCCAGGCGCCGCGGCCCAACCTGATCGTCATCACCTCGGATGACCATCATTATCAATGTCTGGGTGCGGCCGGGAATCCGCACATTGCTACCCCGAACCTGGATCGGCTGGCGTCGCGGGGCGTGGACTTCACGCACGGCATTGTCAGCACGTCGCAGTGCTGCCCGAGCCGCGGCATTCTGCTTTCCGGGCTTGAGACGTATCAGTCCGGCCTGATGTCGAACGGTTACAAGGCCTTCAAGCCCGATCTTGGGCCGACCGTGGTGGAGCAGCTTCGCCGCGCCGGGTACGCCACGCACCTTGTCGGCAAGTGGCACATTACGAACTCTCCCGCGACCTGCGGATTTTCACACGCGCCGCTGTGGTTGCGAGGCGGCAGCAGCAAGTACATCGATCCGGAACTGCGGCGTGGTTTGGATGGCGAGGACGAGGCCGTTCCCGGCCACATTACGGAGTTGTTCTCCAATACGGCGATCGACGTGATTCGTGGGGCCACGCAGCCTTACCTGATGTGGCTGGCCTATAACGCACCGCACACTCCCTACACGGTCGTGGATGGCTTCCGGCCCAAGAGTCCCCAACCGCCTCCCGTACATCCGAAGGACGCCGCGGAGTTCGACTGGTCCACCTATTACGCGGTCATCTCACACTTGGACGCTCACCTGGGCCGCGTGATCAAGTCGATTGAACAGGCGGGCCAGTGGGAGAACACCCTGGTCGTGTTCCTCGGTGACAACGGATTCCTCTGCGGGACCAAGGGACTGGACGGTAAGGTGCATCCTTGGGAGGAGTCCCTGCGCGTGCCTTATATCGTTTCCGGCGGCGCCGTCAAAGCGCGAGGGAAGAACAACAGCCCCGTCGCGAGTATCGATATTCCGGCGACGCTGCTCGACTACGCGGGAGTGCGTCCCGCATATGCGCTCAGCGGCGGCAGCCTGCGCCCGGAGTTGACCGGACGGCCGTCGCGGCGTCAACATTCTTTCGCGGTCTGGAATGATGGACGGCCCGAGGGTCTGGCCACGCGTCAGGCCGTGGAACCGTATCGCGTGGTGCGTTCCCGGACGCACAAGCTGATCGTTTGGGAATCCGGCAAGCAGGCGTTGTACGAAATTGACGGGGATCCGGGCGAAACAAACAACTTAATTTCTAAACGCCAACAACTAGCCGCGGAACTGCGGAAGGTTCTCGCGCGGCGCATGCGGACGACGAACGATCCGGCGCTCGGTTGGCTCAGCCGATAAGTGGACGAAGCGCCATCGGCGCCCTTTCGCCATTCGACGGATCACCGCGGTTCCGCCACGTCTTTTGGGACGACACCTTCATGGCCGCGCGCCCGGGCGTGACACGATCAGGATAGGCGTAAAACAAGTCCGGCCATCCGGAACGCTCCCGAATGCGATGCGAGGTTCCGCTCTGCCGCCGGATCCGTCACCCAATCCGCGACAGAGATCCCAGACTGTCGCAAGGAGCGCGGCCCGCATGACGTATCGCAACGGTTCGCCGGAGAATGCACCACAACCGCTGCCGGCGAAGGTCCGGACAGAGGGCGCACAATACGCTCTGGCGTTTGAACTGATTTTTGGAATAGACTGTCACTGGAAGGAGTTTCCCGTGACGCTTCGTCTCTTCTCCGTACTCGCGTGGATCGCCATGCCCGCCGCCGCGCAGGATGCCCGCGGCCAAATACAGGGCCGCATTACGGACCCCTCGGGCGCCGCCGTACCCGGCGTGACCGTCCGGGCCACCAACAGCGCAACCAATATTGGCACTCCCGTTGTCAGCAATCAGACCGGCGACTACCTGTTGCCGTTCCTGCTGCCCGGCACTTACGACGTTGTGGCCGAGGTGCAAGGCTTCAAGAAATGGATTCGGAACGGAGTCGGCGTACAGGTGAATGATCGCGTCACGCTGAACATTCCGCTGGAGATCGGCTCGAGCGCGGAGAGCGTCTCGGTCTCCGCGGACGCGCCGCTGGTGGATGCGGCCTCCGCCTCGCTGGGCACCGTGGTCGATCAACGCCGCGTCGCCGAGCTGCCATTGAAGGACGGAAATCCGATCATGCTATCGAGCCTTTCGCCGGGCGTGATGAACCTTTCGACGGGCGGCTGGTCGCGGCCGTTCGACAACGCCTCTCCGTCGGCCATCGCCATCGCCGGCAACCGCTCCGGCACCAATGAATTCACCCTGGACGGCGCACCGAACACGACCGGAGCCGGCGGCAACGTCGCCTACATTCCTCCGGCCGGCGTAGTCGAGGAGTTCAAGATTCAAACCGCCACGTTCGACGCCTCGAACGGCTTCGCTTCCGGCGCCGTCATCAACGTCAGCCTGAAGTCCGGCACTAACCGGTTGCACGGCAGCCTGTACGAGTTCTTCCAGCATCCGAAGCTCAACGCCAACAGCTTCTTCAACAACCTCTCCAATCAGCCGCGGGCCATCATCCGCCAGAATCGCTTTGGCGGCAACGCCAGCGGGCCCATCGTGATTCCGAAACTCCTCGACGGCCGCAACAAGAGCTTCTGGATGTACGGCTACGAAGGCATTAAGGACACGTTTCCGAGAGAGACCGATTCAGCGACCTCGAAAAATCGCCGTTGCGCTCCAGGTCGGTCGGCATCGTGCGCACCGTGTTGCGCGGCTCGCGCGTGCGCCACAACTCGTAGCTCGCGAAGTTGAAAATCTTGTTCTTCTTGATCGGCGCGCCGATCGATCCGCCGCCGATATGATTGCGGATCAAGTTCGGCACGCGCGGCCGCGTGTACGAATTCGTTACCGCATTGAACGCCGGATTGCGTCCGAAGTAATACGCCGATCCCTTCACGCTGTTGGTGCCCGACTTGATCGACAAGCTCAACACTCCGCCCGCCGAGTGCCCAAACTCGGCATCGACCGAATTCTGCTGCACCGAGAACTCCTGAACTGCGTCCATCGGCGGCGCGTAACTGCCCTTCTGGTTCAACTGCAGCGGCGCGCCGTCAAGCAGCAAATCGTTCTTTCGATTCGTCGAACCACCGACGTCGATCGAGCTCGACGACCACATGAAGAACGGGTTGCGCTCGGATCCATAACGGTTGACGACCGCCGGGTCGAGCAGCGCCAGCGAGAATGGATTGCGCTGTTTGACGGGTAGTTCGGAGAGCATCTTGCGGTCGATCGTCAGCTCGCGCGTCGACGAGTTGAACTGCAACTGCGGCGCCGCATCGGTGACGGTAATCGACTCGGCCAACTGCCCAGGACTCAGAGCGAGGTTGATCGTGACATCGGCGCGGGTCTGCACCGTGACGTTCTGCTGCGAGGTCTTGGCAAAGCCGGCCGACTCGGCGGTAATCGTGTATGTTCCCGGCTCGACGAAGTCGAACAGATACGAGCCCACCGGCCCGCTGGATCTTTGCATCTCGATGCCCGTGTTCTGATTGCGAAGCGACACGCGCGCGTTCGGAATCGCGGCGTTCGTCGAATCGGTGACGATTCCTTGCACCTTGGCGCGGTAGTCCTGCGCCTGAATACAAACAGTGGCGATAGCCAGAAGCGCGAATCGATGCATGACAGACCTCCTGGGTATTCTACCTCCAGGGCTTGCTAGTATTAGTTCTGGTGCGGCGCGCCGCTATGTTGGATGCATCTACAAAACGATTGATCAAGGAGACGATCGCTCTATTCCCATCGGATCCGAAGCCGCTGGTGCTGGCGTTTTACGACCGCCTCTTCGAACTGGCGCCGCGAACTCGGCCGATGTTCCCCGACAATCTGGAGAAGCAGGCGCAGAAGTTGACGGAGATGCTGGTCTGGATCGTCGATCACTTGGAACAGCCGGACGAATTGGTGGGGCAGTTGCGCCAGATTGGCGGGCGGCACGCGGGTTACGGAGTCAAGGTCGACCACTATGCCGACGTGGGATCGGCTCTGATTTGGATGTTTCGAAAAGGCTTGGGCAAGAATTTCACTAGCGAGATGGAACAGGCCTGGTTCGCAACCTACGCCTTCATGAGCGGCGAAATGGAGCGCGGGCAACTCGCGGACGTGCCATGATCTCGCGGCGGCGCATGTTGTTTATGCCGCTCGCGGCCGCGGCGCAACCGGCTCAGCGCCCGAATGTCGTCGTGATTCTCGTCGACGACATGGGTTTTTCCGACATCGGCTGCTACGGCGGCGAAATCCCTACGCCGAACCTCGACAAGCTCGCCGCCAATGGTCTTCGCTTCACGCAGTTCTACAACATGGCGCGTTGCAGTCCGTCGCGCGCCGCGTTGATGACGGGGCTTTATCCGCATAACGCGGGCATGGGTCATCTCGACAATTTGATTCGCGAAAACTCGCGCGGCTACACGGGAAAGTTGAGCGAGGAATGCGTCACGATCGCCGAAGTCCTCGGCAATGCGGGATACCTCACCGGCATGACCGGCAAGTGGCATCTTGGCCAGCAGAACGGCACGCCTCCGTGGAAGCGCGGGTTTCAACACGCGCTCAACTCGCCGTTCGGCGAGAGCTACTTCCCGGGCCAGATGCAGCGCAGCGGCCAGCGGCTGCGGCTGTTCCACAACGGCAAGGAAATCGCCTCCGACGGACCCGAACTCGGCGACAAGTGGTACAGCCCCGATCTGTGGACCGGCTACGCGCTTCGCTTCGCCGGCGAGGCCGTCAAGCAAAACAAACCGTTCTTCCAATACATCGCGCACAACGGCCCGCACTTCCCGCTGATGGCGCCGCAAGAAGACATCGCCCGCTTCCGAGGCGCTTTCAAAGCGGGCTGGGACAAGCTGCGTTTGGAGCGCCATGCGCGCCAGAAGAAGATGGGGCTGCTCGATCCGAAGTGGCCGCTCACCGAGCGCCCGCCGGATGTTCCCGCCTGGGACTCGCTCGACGAAAAAGCGCGCGACCGTTTCGATCACATCATGGCGATCTACGCGGCAATTCTCTCGCGGATCGATCGCTCGATCGGCACTCTGGTCGAGGGGCTCGACAAACTCGGCGTGCTCGACAACACGCTGATTCTGTTTATGTCCGACAACGGCGGCAACGCCGAATCGGGGCCGAACGGAACGACCGTCGGGAGCCCGCTCGGCGGGCCGACGTCGAACGTGTTTCTCGGGATGAACTGGGCGACGCTGAACAACACGCCCTTCCGCCGCTACAAACACTTCACGCACGAAGGCGGCATCGCGACGCCGCTGGTCGCGCACTGGCCGCGCGGCATCGCGGCGAATCGGCGCGGCAAGTTTGTGCACGATCCGGCGCATCTGGTCGACATCATGCCGACCGCAGTCGAACTCGCGAAGACCAACTATCCGGCGACGCGGAACGGTCACAAGATTCACCCCGCCGCGGGTGTCAGCCTCACGCCGGCGTTCGCCGGCAAGCGGATCAAGCGAAGAGATCCGCTGTTTCTCTTCCACGAAGGCAATCGCTGCGTCCGCGACGGCAAGTGGAAGCTGGTGATGAAGTACACCGGCGAGTGGGAGCTTTACGACATCGACGCCGATCGCACGGAGTTGCGAAACCTCGCCTCGGCGAATCCGCGTATCGTCAAGGCTCTCACCGCGCGTTGGGACGAATGGGCCGCGCGCACATACGCCGAACCGTGGATCGGCCCGCCTCGAAACGATTGGGGCGCGGAGACGAAGTAGATGGCGGTGAGGGTGGGATTCGAACCCACGACCACCTCAGCGATTCCGGTAGTTACAGATTCTACATTGCTCACAACGCCAAACTTGCCATCAGTGCCGCCTACCATTGCACGCTATTGCACGCTGCGCCTGGGCAGCGCCCTGGGCACAAAGGATTATGACCGTCTGACGACGACGCCGGCGTGATACGACAGCATTTTCGCCGGTGACATAGTCGGGCGCTGCCGTTTCTGCCAGGAGCAGTTTGCACCATCCCGTTTCCACCCGGCGCAGTTTGCCTGCTCCTCCCCCGCCGGTCAAAATCGACGCCGCGCCGAGACTCGCCAACACAAGCTCGCCAATCATCCTGACTACGCACAGAGCTGTCGCGACAGCGCTCGCATGTGGAGCGCCGCGCATCCCGGCTGCTGGAAGTACTACCGTGCCGATAAGCCCGAGGCGGTCGAGCGCAACCGCGCCCAACAACGGCGTCGGGGCCAGCGCCAACGTCTGCTCGTCTTGCCAACCACAACTCGGCTCTGGACCTAGCGGGAGTTTACTCGTAGTGCCGGCGTCATCACCCGATCCCGATCGCTAACCCCTGGTGGGCAACGGTCTCGATCAATCCGACAGCGCATTTTCTCGTATTTCCTATTGTGAACATTTTTTTGTGAAAATGTTCTCATACGAATTGACGCTTGACGAGCTTGCTGTTTTCAATAGTAACACATCAGGGCTCAACTCCATGTTGTAGGCATCGACGAATCGACGAACAAGCTACCGCTGAAGCTGTTGTAGTCAATCGTCTTCCCGAGCATGCAGGCCACCTGGAGGTCGAACCCCGTCGCGTATCGCCGGCGCACGCTGAAGTTGGCCCCGTTGTAGAAACTCTTCGTCCGGGCCTGGCCATAGTTGATCCCGGCGAAGCTCGAGTTCAGCCGGTTCAACCGCCAGTCGAAGAGATCGCCCCCGAACCGGTTCACGGCGACAGCCTGACCTTACTCCCAGGTAAACGGGACGGTTCTGTTTGCACTTGCGCGGCAAGAACACGCCGCCAGATGTCCCGGGAGGTGGTGCCGAGGATGAAGGGAAAGGGGGTTTGGGCCTTCTCTTCCTTTACCTCCTCAACACATCGGCGCGCCTCTCTTATAGTAGGCGGGGAATCCCCTTCCCCCTTTCAATAGCGGGCCTATGGCCGTTCTGGGACGGGACTGCCCCGGAACACACCGGGGTTCCCACAATCCGCCGAAGCGCACCGTTCGTCCTGGGCCGACCCGGGACTGAGCTCTGGACGGGCGGAGCGAAGATCCGGGAACGATGAACTGGCTCAAAGGGCAGCGAGCATAAGACGGCCCGCAACCGGTGAAGGCGGGGGCTCCGTGGGTGCAGCGTGCGATTCAGGTGGTGACGGTTCTGTTTGCACCCTCACCAGCGTAAGCCAATGAAAACACGTGCGTGAAATGGGCGAAAGTAAGACGAAAATTCAGCACGATTGCACGCTGGCGAACGCAAGTCTCTGTAAGCTATTGATTTTATTCTGGCGGTGAGGGTGGGATTCGAACCCACGGAACCCGTGAGGGTTCAACGGTTTTCGAGACCGCCCGATTCAACCACTCTCGCACCTCACCGCACCGGGCTAAAAGTTATTTTAGCATGGCTTGCCAGTTGAGGATTACGTCGATCGGTCCGGCGGCCGGTTGACCGCCGCTGACCGGTTCCAGCGCCAGCACGCGCTGGCCGTCGGCGGAGACATCGTAGTTCCAAGCGCCCCAGTTGAACGAGGCTGTTGTCGCCGCGAATTCACGAGGCGTTCCGGCTTCGATGCCTGACGGCCCCGCGGTGATCCCCACCGTCATGATCTTTCCTTGGGCCGTTTGGTAGAAAAGCTCTTTCCCGTCGGGGCGCCAGCGCGGGTGGTTGCCCAAAGGCGCGACCTGCCATTGGCCGCCGGAGGAAGCCTTCCCGTTGGTCCAAGCGCGGATGTATATGCCCGTTTTTTGGGCGCCTTCGGTGGCCGCATAAGCGACCCATTTGCCGTCTGGCGAGAACGATGCTTCCGCTTCCGTATTTGGAGTCGCCAGCCAAGTGAGACGATCGCCGCCAGTGTGCGCAGACGCCACGAAAAGGTCGCTGAGGTTCGTCCGCGTGCGCTCCGAGAACAGCAAATGCGCGCCATCCGGACTCCAGTCGTCCAGGCCCCCACCGCCGGATGTTCGCACCGTTTGCTCAACGCCACCGGCGATGTCGCGTTTCAGGATCTGGACCGTTCGATCGCTCGTCCGCGCGTAGGCAACTTCGCGGCCGTCGGGTGACCACACGGGCGTTGAGTCCGGCGCGGGATCGAACGTCAGGCGCGTCATCAACGAGCGCGCGAAATCGTAGATCCAGATATCCCTATTCGCCCCTTCCGCCCTCACCAGCGCCGCCCGTTTCCTGTCGGGGGACATCCGGACACCGCCAAGAATTCCTTCCGGTCCAACCGATTCGCGCTTCCCGTTGCTGCCGATCCAGACCATACGGGCCAGACCGCGCTCGGTGCGCCTTCGGAACGAAATCGCGCCGCTCGCCGACAGCCATGCTGGGAAGTTCATCGCACGGCCTGTTCCGGCGAGATCATCGGCCACGGGCGCCGCTTCACCCTCCAGCGTTAGCCGCGCGGCGTCGAACCGCTGCGCGAGCAAAGTGCGATCGCGCAGCCACAACAGATAGCCTGGACGGCCCGCCAACGGCGGTGCGTAAAGCGCCTTGTGGTTTGTCGCGAGGATCCGGGTCCCGGCCGAACGCTCCCGGAGCGAAGCGGCGTATACACCTTCCACATTCGGATCGTTCGAGGGTTGGAAGTACAAGAAGTGCTCCCCATCGGGCAGGAATAGCGGATAGTAGCCCGGCACTCCTTCTTTTGTAGCGACGGCCGGCGTGCCGCCGGATGCGGCAACACGCTGAAGGCCCTTGGCGCTCGCGAACAGAATCACGTCGTTGGCGCCCCA
>VFZW01000114.1 GCA_016871055.1 Acidobacteriota bacterium | reverse complement strand
GGGGGTTGTGGGGGGGGGGGGGGGGGGGGGGGGGCGGGGGGGGGGGCCGAAAGGGGGGGGGGGGCGCGGGGGGGGGGGGGGGGGTGGGGATCGGGATGGGCGCGGCGTTCATGCTAGCAGCGTCGCTGACGTTCTGGATCATGCCCGTTTTGTTGGCTCGGATTTACACGACCGATGGCGAAGTGATTGCGATGGCGGTGTCTTTGCTGGCGATCGCGGCGTGGTTTCAGTTCTTCGACGGTGTGCAGGCGGTGGCGACGGGCGCGCTGCGGGGTCTGGGAGACACGCGGACGGCGATGGCAACGCATATCGTTTGCTACTGGTTGATCGGCCTGCCGCTTGGCTGGTGGTTGACGTATTCGCGCGGTTGGGGCGCGCGGGGGTTGTGGACCGGATTGAGTGCGGCGCTCATACTGATTGGTATTGTGTTGCTAGCCGCGTGGCGAAAGGAGGCTCATGGCGAACTGGTACTTGGCCGAGGTCGTGACTGAAGTTCGGGTGGAGGACGAGCCATCGAGCGTGGTGCATTTCGATCTACACGCGGTGCTGGCGGAGTCGGCGGTGGAGGCCTACGATAAGGCGCTGCGCTTGGGGCACGAGAAGGCGCAGCAGTATTTGCGCGAGCCGGATGGGAAAATGATTTCGTTCATCTTCCGGGGGTTGAACGATTTGGTGGCGATGGATGAGGAGTTTGGCGATGGCGCGCGGTTGTTGTTTCGCTGGCAGCCGTCGCTCACGGAAGCGGAGATACAAAACTGCGTGATGCCGCGCGAGTACTTGCGGGCGATTCAGGCGGAAGGGTCTGGCGATGCCGGGGAAACGATCCAGTGAGCCTCCATCCATGCTCGATGTGATTCGGTCCTTCGTGCGGAAGGTGCCGAAGGGGCGGGTGACGACGTATGGCGATGTGGCGGTGGCGGCGGGGTATCCGACGGGGTCGCGGCAGGTGGCTTGGGCGTTGAAGGGCGTGGGGCCGATGCTGCCTTGGCACAGGGTGATTGGGAAGGGCGGGAAGATTTTGTTGCGCGGCGCGAGTGGGGTTGAGCAGGTGCAGCGGCTGGAGGCCGAGGGGGTGGTGGTGCACGGGTTGCGGGTGGATATTAAGCGGTTTGGGTTTGATTTTGGGAGAAAGGGTTAAGATGGCGCTATGCGCAACGAATTCACGGCGATAGTCGAACAAGACGGGCCTTGGTTTGTGGCTTACTGTGCCGAGGTGCCCGGCGCGAACGGACAAGGCGCTACGCGCGAGGAGTGTTTGGAGAGCTTGCGCGAGGCGATCGCGCTGATGCTTGAATATCGGCGCGACGAATCGCTGCGTGCCGTGCCGCCCGAGGCGAAGCAGGAGTTAGTCGTCGTCGGATGAGACGCGAAGGGCTGCTCCGGCACCTTCGGCGGCACGGCCGTGTGCTTTGCCGAGAGGGCCTGGGGCGCTCGACTTGGGAGAATCCCAGAACAGGTCACGCGGAAGCGGTTCTGCGGCATATCGAGATTTCCAATAATCTTGCTCGGGTGATTTGTCGGCGGTTGTGGATTCCCGATCCGCCGGGGTGAGGAATGCCTGGCAGTGGCTTCGTAGGGCTCGGTCGACGCGATTCACTCGGCGTAGTTAAGCTGCTAGGCGCGGGACATTCGCTTGCGTTCGCGCGTTGAGTTCATTCTTTCCAGCGATCCTGGCGGCGCTGGATATTGAGCCAGCGCCTCTTCGACGATCGGCCGACCCGGAGTTCCGGGCACAAGGGGAAGTAACCGTGCTGGTCGTGCTCAATGACAGGCTTGCTTTTTGGGCCATCGACCATATTGTGCGCCGCGGCTATAGCAGCCGGCTGGCGAGCGTTTGCTCGTCGACGATTTCGATGCCGCGGCTGGCGCAGTAGGCAATGACCTCAGGCGAGGAGAAGTCGCGGTCGGAGGTGCAGATGGTGCTGGCGCTGCCTCGTTCGGCGGTTTGGAGGATGATCAGATCCGACGGGTCGCGCATGGGGGCGAGATAGAACGGGTTGAGGTGGACGAGTTCGGAAGTGATTCGCAGATGCTGGACGTACTCATATAGTTCGGCGTCGCTCAAACCGTACATCCGCTGCAATTTGGGATATCGCATTACGCGCGAGATTTCAGAGAGAAGTTCGTTCGATACGAGTATTTGGTGGCCGTCACGCACCAGGACCCCGTGCAAGCGGCTCGCGAGGGACTCGAACTCGCGATGAGCTCTGATCAGAAAATTGGTGTCGAGGACGATCCTCAATTCGATGGGCCGGATTCAGAACGCGCTGCCTGGAGTGCTTCGGCGATCGTCGCTTCGAACTCTTGATCGGAATAAGACCGCTGCCGTGCGGCGACCTTCGCGTAATGTCGTTCCAGCCATTCGGCGGCCTCGTGCCGCTGTTCCGGTGTTGACGGAGGGGTTCCGGTGGCGGGTGTCCAAACGGACTTGAGGCTCACTGCCTCGTTATCGTCGACCGCTCGCCCTAACAACGATTCGACAGCTTGGCGCTGTTCCGGTGTTAGATCTTTCACCGCGTGGATCATGTCCTCATCTTACTCGCCGCCCATGAAATGCACAATCTCGATGGGGCGTTGACTCACGCGCTCATCGTTTATATGCTTGGCGTGCTATGACTCGCACACTCTTCGCTCTCGCGCTGCTTTGCTCCGCCGCCTGGACGCAAACGAGCGGTAACGCGACATTGGTCGGCACTGTTCGCGACGGCACCGGCGCGGTGGTTGCGGGCGCGAAGATTTCGGTGGTCAACATCGCGACGAATTTCATCACCGAGAACGTGACGTCGGCCGAGGGCGGGTACTACATACCGTACCTGGTGCCCGGCGAATATCGGATCAGGGTCACGGCGGCGGGATTCAGGGAAATTGTGCGTGAAGGCATTACGCTGCGCTCGGCCGACGTGCCGCGCGTCGATTTTAATCTCGAAGTCGGTTCGGTGACCGATAGCGTGACGGTGAGCGGATCAGCGTCGCTGTTGAACACGGAGAACGTTCTGAGTTCGTACGTGCTGCCATCGGAGGTTCTTGTCGAGACGCCGGGTGTCATGAAGCGCACGGTGTACTTGCTGCAATACATGCCGGGCATTGTGGGAGTCGTAGGCCAGGGCGGTTTCCACATTCAAGGGCAAGCGCAGAACGCGATCGGTTTTCAGATGGACGGCGTGGTGGCGAAGTCACCGTACACGGGCGTCGTCAATCAGGTCGACGGCGTTACGCAGGGATCCACCGATGCGATGGAAGAAGTGAAGGTGCTGACGACGGGTACGTCGGCCGAGTACGGGCACACCGGCGGCGGCTCGATGCGCATGGTTTACAAGACGGGCACTAATCAACTGCACGCCTCATTCGAAGACCGCTACTTGAACGGCAAGTGGGTGCATCGCAATTTCATCACGCAAAATCCGTTGCCGGCGCAAGCGCCGTGGAGTTATCAGACGTTCGATCTTGTCGCGCATGGGCCGGTGGTCATCCCGAAAATCTACAACGGCCGTAACAGAACGTTCTGGCTCTCCGACTACGCAATCAACCACGAGCACACCATCAACTACCGTGTCACTACCGTTCCGACGCCCGAAATGCTGAACGGCGATTTTTCGTTCAAGGAAGCGCCGGGCGGCGGTTTACCGATCTATAATCCTTTCTCGACGCGGCAGGTGGGTACGACATGGACACGCGATCCGCTGCCGAATAATGTAGTGCCGCGCAGCTTGATGGACCCGATCGCGCTGAAATTCCTCGACCTCGGCATCTGGCTGCCGCCGAATCAAGTGGGCTCGCCGGCCAGAACGGGTCCGAGCCTCAACCTGCAGCGCGCGGAAAGCTGCCGGTGTTTGATGCGCGACCGTTGGGACGAGAAATTCGACCATCAGTTCTCGGGCAATCACAAGATCATGGTTCGGTACTCGCATGGCTGGCATCGCGGGCAGAACGGCGACAATTTCGCGAAGCCGGAGTTCAACGCTTCGCGCGAGATTAACCCGGTGGATACTATCAACGGAGTATTCAGCTATAGCTCGATCTGGACGAGCCGCCTGTTTAACGAGTTCCGGCTCGGGTATAACCGGCGCGCGGCGTCCAATCCGACACGGCCGGATTCCGCGTTGCAGGCGTTGACGATTCCCGGCGTTGAGGTCGACACGTTTCCGTTCTTCAACATCGGCTTCAGCATCGGGGCTATGGGGCGGTTCCGGCAAGTGGGTGAAGACAAGGTGGTGCAGAACAATCTGACCTACATTGTGGGCAAGCACAACCTGAAGATGGGCTGGGAGATGATTCGCACGCTGTTCAACGACAAGGCGACGGCGCTGCCGAGCGGGCAATACGATTTCGGCGGAGCGACGACGCTGCCGTTCGCGCAAAACACCGGCAACAACTTCGCGGGGTTTCTGATGGGGACCGTCACGAGCGCGACGTTTACGAAGCAGTTCTCGACGTTCCTGCCGCGGCTGTGGAATCAGGAGCTTTACTTCCAGGACGACTGGAAGGTTCGGCCGAACCTGACGCTGAATCTCGGCGTTCGCTGGTCGTACTTCTCGCCGTACAGCACGCGTTGGAATCAGCAGTCGCAGTTCGACCCGGACGCGATCGACCCGGTGACGGGCCGGCGCGGAGCGATCACGCATCCGACCGGACCGATCGGCAAGCGGGACTTGAACAACTTCCAGCCGCGGCTGGGCTTGGCGTGGACGATCAATCCGAAGTGGGTGTGGCGTATGTCGTTCGGCATTCTAGCGGTGGATAGTCCCGGCCGCGGCGGATTCGACGAGTACGCGGGCACGATCAACATCAATCAGCCGGTGGGCGACCCGCGCCATCAGTTCCGGCTCTCCCAAGGGCCGGGACAATTAACGTACCGGATCAATCCGGATGGCACGGTGCCGTACACCGGGTCGAATTTCGGGCAGCGGACGGCAACGTATCGCGATCCGAACTTCCGGATTCCGTACGTAATGAACTGGTCGGGCGGCTTCCAGTATCAGCCGGCCAATACATGGATGATCGAGATTCAATATCAAGGATCGGCGGGGGTTGGCCTGGAGCGCAGTTGGAACATCAATGGGATCGCGCCGGAACTGGCGTTCGGCAATGACCGCGCCCGGCAGGATCAGGCTTTTGTGGCGCAACAAAACTTCCAGATTTATCCGCACTTCGGGGCGATCAACTACCTTTCGAACTTCAATCACAACACGTGGCACAGCGGTAACTTCTCGGTCGAAAAGCGATACGGCAAGGGCTTGGTGTTCAACACCAGCTACAACATGTCGAAGTCGCTGAGCAACGACGACGAAGGTGTTTACTACTACAGCCGCGGCGGCAAGTCGCGGACCTCCTACGATTACCGCCACATGTTCGGCGCGTTCGTCGTCTATGAACTACCGTTCGGCAAGGGGCAGAAGTGGATGAACCGGGGCGGGTTGATCAACTCGGTGCTGGGCGGGTGGAAAGTGAACATCAGCGAGAACACGATGTCGGGCCAGCCGATTACGGTTTCGCAGCTCGGGAGTCCGCATCGATACCTGGCGCCATCGCGCGTGAACATGCTTGTCCCGGCCCCGGACGCCAAGGTGCAGAACTGGGACATGGGCCAGCGGTTCCCGGCCGCGGCGCAGACGCCGTTCTTCCACATGAGCGCGTTCGCCTACCCACCGGCCTACACGGCGGGTTCGATGGGCTCGCGCATCCTGCAAGCGCCCGGGCTGTATTGGATGCAGGTCTTCGCGACAAAGAGCTGGCTAGTGGCCGAGAAGTACAAGTTCAGCTTTCGCGTCGACGGTCACAACCTGCCGCACAAACGGCCCAATCTGGCGGCGCCGAATACATCATATAATTTGACCAATACCAACGCTTGGGCCCGCTTCACGGGCGTCGTGGGGGACTTCTCCAATTTCGGCACTGCACAAGCCAATGTGCAAATTTCCATTCGAGCGGAGTTCTAAATCATGAGTGCAACACGTAGAGACTTACTTGCGGGCGCGGCGGCAATGCCGGCGGCCGCGCTGGCGGCATCGAAACCGATGATCCCGATTCCACCCGGCATCAAGATCGGCGTCAGCGTCAATCAATATTCCCCGGAGTACGCAACGTACCTGAAACAACTCGGCGTGAAGTGGTTGAGCGTTGCGCCGCAGCAGGCGACGGCGAACGCCGAAGGCTTCATCAAACAGCGCGAGACCTGGGAAGCGGCGGGCTTCGGCGTCTACAACATCGGCAGCGGCGTGGGGCCGTCGGGCAGTTTGCACAACATGCCCGAGGTGACGTTGAATCTGCCCGGGCGCGATGTGAAGATCGAAGACTATCTAAACTACATCCGCTACCTGGGCAAGGCAAAGATTCCGTATTCAACCTACGCGCACATGGGCAACGGCATCTGGTCGAGCGGCCGCGTGATCAACGAGCGCGGCTACAGCGCGCGCGACGGTAACTCGAAGAGCCCCGATTGGAAGGGATTCTGGGGCGGTAAGACCTACACCGAGCCGCTGTCGCATGGGCGTGGCTACAGCGAAAAAGAGATCTGGGAGAACTACGAGTACTTCATCAAGAAGGTTGTGCCGGTGGCCGAGGAAGCCGGCGTGCGCATCGGCATTCACCCGGACGATCCGCCGCAGCCGATGCTGGCCGGCGTGCCGCGATGCATCTTCTCGAATTTCGAGGGCTACAAGAGGGCGATCGAAATTGCGAACAGCCCGAACATCGGCGTCTGCTTCTGCGTCGGCTCGTGGCTGGAAGGCGGCAAGTGGACAGGCGCCGATTGCGTCGATGTCATCAAGTACTTCGCCGCGAAGAAGAAGCTGTTCAAGGTGCATTTCCGGAATGTGACGGCGCCGCTGCCGCACTTCACCGAAGCGCTGATCGACGACGGCTACTATGACATGAGCAAAGTCATGCAGGCGCTGGTCGATGTGAAGTTCGACGGCATTGTGATTCCGGATCACATTCCGGCGGTGGGCCAGATTCCTGGCGCGCCGGATACAAGCCGCGGCGTTGGCGCCGATGGGCAGTTCCGTCCGAGCGTTGGGCTGGCATACCTGTTGGGTTGCATGAACTCGATGTTGAAGTCCTCGCAGCGGACGGCGCGGGCGTAGTTTCGTGATGGCGCCCGGAGCCGTGCCGGGCGCCTTCTGGGTTTTAAGGTATCCGACCAAATTCCCGTCTTTGTTGATGACGCACTACTCGTGTGATGCGCGGCTATCTGGTGACGAACACTTCGATTAACGCGTCGTCGGGCTCGCCGGTGTAGCGGTAGTGATAGGCCGTGCCGGCGTCGACGACGCGGTTCATCCAATCGGTCGGATCGCTCCATAGCAGGCGCGCGGGCTCGACGAAATCGCGGAAGTCGTACTTCAGCGCGAAGGCGGGGATCAGTGCGTCGAAGAAGAAGTTGCCGATGGGGCGGTCATAGGCGGCGAGCATGCTGTGCGGAGTGCGATCGGCCCAGACCTTTTTCAGGCGCGCATCGACAGCGGCGGCCATCAGCAACCAGATTCCTTTCACGCCACGCGCGGCGCCGCGGATTTCGCTCACGTCGCCGCGGGCTTCCAGCAGATCGACGGCGCGCAGGATGTCGCGGGCGCGCATGGCTGGCAGGTTGAGGCCGATCAGATTCGCGCGCCCGTTGGCGAGCCAGTTGCCGGTGAACGCGCGGCTTTCCACTTGCAGCGGTGAATCGCGCGGTTCGAGTTCCAGAACGATGTGGCCTTTCTTGTAGAGCGCTTCGGCCAACGGCGCGGTGGGACGTGTGCGGCTGACGAAGAGCGGCTGCGGCATCGGCATGTCTTCGACGATGACGACGGCGGGCTTTTTGCCGTTGCCCGATGGGACGTATAGCCTGGCTCGCACGGGCACGCCGGGTTCGACGTCAAAAACAATCTCATTGCCGTTTGTTTTTACGATCGGCGCGCCGGGGGCGGCGACACCGAGCCGCTTCAGTTCGGCTTTCAGATCGTCGCGCGTAGCGGGCCTGCGTTTCTTGCGCAGTTCTTCCCTCAAGATTTCGTGCAAGCGGCGGCTGCGCGGCTCGTCGGCGACAGTTCCGGTTTTTGTCACACGCAGTTCGAGATTCGAGTACTGCTTCACGGGTTTTTCTTCGACGGGTGGATCGGAGTGTTTCAGCCACTTCGCCATCCATCGATAGATCTCGGTGCGCGATTCGACGGGCGTTCCATGCGGGCCGGGACCGACGTGAAACCGGATCCTTTCAGGCGCTTTCAGAATTTCGAAGATTCTACGAGACTCTTCGTAGACGGGCCGCGCGGTCTTGGGCGGGAAGTAGTCCTCTTCGGTCGCCATCAATAGCCACGGCTTCGGCGCGGACATTATGTACAGATCGGCCTGGTCGAAACCGGCGGCGATGAATGCGGGCGGGCTCATTTCCGAATCGGTTGTCGGACCGGAGAAGAGCGCGCGGTATGTCATCAGGAAACAGGCGGGCGCGGCGGCTTTGATGCGGTCATCAAGCGCTGCGGTGTATGTCGTCAGCGCGCCCGCGCCGGAGCAGCCGGCGGCGCCGATCGCGTTCGGATCGACATCGGCGCGGCTGACGAGATAGTCGATCGCGCGCCGCGCGTCGTGAACGAAGTAGCGAACGACGCTCTGATTCATCCAAATGTTCTGCGCGCCCATCGCGAGATGTTCGTTGACAGAGCCGCCCGACAGCGCGCGCCCGAGCATCGGCAGATACGTCTGTTCGCGTTCGCCCTGGCCGACGGGATCGAACGTCATCGCGACGTAGCCTTGCAGCGCGAGGTTGGCGGCGGTGATCTGCGGTTCGGGTTTTCCCTCCTGTGTGTGGCCCGATTGCAGCAGCACGGCCGGGTAGCGGCCCCTCGTCAAAGGCCGATAAACATTGGCCGTGACGTAGTAGCCGGACAGGCTTTCAAAGATCACCTTCTCGATCGCGTAGCCGCCGGCGTTGATGACGCCGGTGACGCGCGCGTTGAGCGGGCCTTTGTAATCGGGCAGTCCGCCGATGATTTCGAGGAACTTCGTTTTGATTTGAGCCTGGCGTAGTTTGACTTGCTCGGGCGTTTGGATCGCGGCCAGTCGCGCGGCGCGTTCGTCGAGTTGTTGTTGCGCGATGCGGTCCATCCACTGCAGGAATGGGTCATCGGCGTACAGAGCGAGTGAGGCGGCGAACGCAATCCAGAGTCGCATGATCGACGCTAGTCTATCGCTTTGTGTTTGTTCAGCGCGTGATAGACCATTAGGAAGATGCTCACTCGCCGCCGGCTCTTCAGCTCAATGCTTCTCGCCTCGACAACCCGCGCGCAGAACTACCCGGCGCCGGCGCCGCAGACTTTCGCGGGGGCGATCGGACGCACCGCGGCCGATTCGAAGCCCGCACTGTTGGCGAACGCTCGGGCCCGCGTGGGCGCGCCGAACATCGTCTACATCCTCCTTGACGACACCGGCTTCGGCGATCTTCACTGCTTCGGCTCGGAGGTCGCCACACCCAATATCGACGGGCTTGCCGCGCGCGGGTTGCTCTACAACAACTTTCACAGCAAGGCGATCTGCTCACCGACGCGTGGCGCGCTGCTCACCGGCCGCAACAATCACGCCATCGGGCTGAAGCAACTCGCCGGCGACGACGAGGGCTATCCGCACTCGCGTGGACGCGTCACGCCGGCGGCGGCGACCGTTGCGCAGATCCTCGGCGCAAACGGCTACAGCACCTACGGCGCGGGCAAGTGGCATCTGGTTCCGCTGGCCGACACGAAGGCTTCCGGCGACCGCACGCACTGGCCGCTGCAGAAGGGCTTTCATCGCTGGTACGGGTTTCAATCGGGCTGGACCGATCAGTACAAACCCGATCTGTTCGAGGACAATCACGCGATCGCGCGGCCTACGAAGCCGGGCTATCACTTCTCGGTTGATATCGTCGATCAGTCGCTGAAGTACCTCGGCGAACACAAGGCCGCGGACGCGCAGAAGCCGTTCTTTCTCTACCTCGCCTTCGGCGCCACGCACACGCCGATTCAAGTTCCCAGGCCGTATGTCGACAAGTACGCCGAGACGTACAAGACCGGCTGGGAGCGCATTCGCGAAGCGCGCTACAAGCGGCAACTTGCGCTTGGCGTGATTCCGCCCAACACGAAGCTGCCGCCGATGAATCCGGGCGATCCGGCGTGGGAGAGTCTCTCCGATCAGGAGCGCGCTGTCGCCGCGCGTTACATGGCCGCCTTTGCCGGATTCCTCGAACACACCGACGAACAGATCGGGCGCGTTGTGCAGTATTTGAAAGACAACAACCTGTTCGACAACACCGCGATCTTTCTCATGTCCGACAACGGCGGTGCGCCGGAGGCGGGCGTGAAGGGCAATTTCCTGCGGCCTTATCGCGATCCAACCCCGGCGGCCGAGGTGTACGCGCGGCTCGATGAAATGGGCTCGCCGACCACGCAGCCGCTGTATCCCCGGCCCTGGGCGTCGGTGTCGTCGACGCCGTTTCCCTACTACAAACTCTGGCCCTACGCGGGCGGCGTGCAGACGCCGTTCATCCTATCGTGGCCATCCGCGATTCAGAAGCCGGGCATCCGGACGCAGTTTGTCGACGCGATCGACATTACGCCGACGGTATTAGACATCCTTGGCATCGAGGCGCCCGCGGTGTTTAACGGTGTGTGCCAGATGCCGCTACACGGCAAGAGCATCCGCGCGACGTTCGACAATGCGCAAGCGCCGCATCCGCGCGACCGGCAATACTTCGAACTCTGGGGCAGCCGCGGTATTTGGCGCGACGGGTGGAAGGCGGTCGGCATTCACACGCGGGGCACGAGTTTCGACAACGACAAGTGGGAGTTGTATCACGTTGCCAACGATTTTTCGGAGACGACAGACGTTGCCGCGCGGCATCCGAAAAAGCTCGAAGAGTTGAAGAAGTTGTGGTGGTCGGAAGCCGAGAAGAACGGCGCGCTGCCGTTGCTCGAAGCACCGACGGCCAGGCGGGCGACGTACGATCAGGCGTTGCCGAAGCGTTAGCGCGGGGGCGCCAGCCGGCGCAGTTCGTCGGCGAAGTTAAGCACCAGATGCATCTTGGAGACGCGGTCTTCGGCGCTCGGAGCATGCAGCGCAAGGAACCGCTTTCCGTCCGGTGTGACGCCGCGGATTTCGCCGTCGAAATCGAAGAGCTTGCGCGGCTGCCCTGCTTGGATCCGATCACCCGAGGTTTGAACGGGGACTGCCATTAGCGGACTGGAGCGGGGGCTCGCTTTGTAATAGAGCTGCTTGCCGTCAGGGGACCAGAACGCGTCATCAGCGCCGTTGACCGAAACTTGCACGCGCGCGCCACTCGGATACGGCTGGACGTACAGCTCATACGTATTGCCGCCGTGCGCCGCGGTCGAAAGATACGCGATGAACTTTCCGTCGGGCGAGAGGTGCGCTTCCCGCTGCGAGCCCGGGCCCTCAAAGAGCGGCTTCTCCGGACCTGCCGCCGACCAGGCAAAAAGTTTCCTGGTGGGAGACGCCGGGTCGCCTGAGAAAAAGAGAGTCGAGCCATCGGGCGACCAGTGTTCCGGATGAAGCCGCAGGCGAACGGCGTCCTTCCCGGTTACGCTCGGTTCGGGTTTCACGCCGCCCGCGCGTGGAAGGGTGAGGATCGCGCGTTCGGTCGAGCTGAAGAACGTCACCTTTTCGCCGTCGGCGGTCCAAATCGGTTCCGAGTTTCGTCCTGATGTTGTCAGTTGGGTCGAACCGCCTCGGATGAAGTCCTCCACCCAGATGTCGCCGTTGACGGCGGCGACAGCACGTTGCCCATCTGGGGAGAGGCGGAGATCGGAATACTGTTTCGCTGGCCGTGCAATCGATGCGACCGCGCCGGCGCTGTCGACCCAAGCGAGTCTTCGATTTGCGCGCCTGTTTTCCGTTGCGTACACAAGGTGTCCCGTTTCGGAGATTCCAAACGAGTGGCTGCCGCTGTACACATCCTGCGCGATTGGGACTTCCGGCCCGGTCGTTACGAGTCGCTTCGCATCGAACGGCACGGCATACAACACGTTTTCTCTCTGGAATAAAATGTGGCCCGATGGCGAGTAACGAGGGCTTGCTCCGGCGAGCGATAAAGGCTTGATTTCTTGCGACTGCAGGTTCACGGCAAGCATCTCCGCCGATTCGCGGACGAGCGAGCTACCAGCAGCAAGAACCGTCTGTCCATCCGGCAGGAAAGAGGGGCTAGTTGCGGTTCTGCCTCCTTCTCGTTTAACGACGGTTTCCGGACTATTCCGGCCTGGCGGCAGCCTCATTAGGCCGCCTGCGCCCCAGAAGACCAGCGTGCCGTCGAGACTCATCGTTTTGCCGGCGATAGCAACCTCACCGGCGACGGCGACAATTGGCGGCCCGCCGTTTACGGAGACCTTCTTGATTGCACCCTCGGTGCTGTAGACAATCCACTGGCTGTCGGCGGAAAAAACCGGCCGCGTCGCACCGTCCGCGCCGGGAATCGCGCGAAACGCATATTTGTCGATCTTGCGGATCATGACCTGGCCCCACTCGCGCGTGTCGTCGCGATGGATGTAGGAGAGATACTTGCCGTCGGGAGAGATCGTCGCGCCGACGGAGTTGAACGTGAACTCGGTGAGCGGAGTCGACATGCGCACGACTTCGCGCGGTGGCGGGGCCGGACGTAGGAACCAAGCTGCGGACGCCGCTACCGCTACCAGCGCTGCTGTTACGAACCAGTTCTGTTTGCCTACCGGTTTTGCCGTTGGCGTCTCGCGATAGGATTCGATCGCGATACGCGCTTCGCCGATGTGCTGCAGGCGCGTCTTGATGTTGCGGTCGAGGCAGCGCTCGAGCAACTCATTTAACGGCACGCCGCTCAGATCGATCGGCGCGCGCACGACGTCGGCCAGCGTGTGTGTCACCGTCTCGCCGTCGAACAACCGCTTGCCGGTGAGCAGTTCGTAAAGGACGACGCCGAAAGACCAGATGTCGGCGCGGCGGTCGACTTGCTTTCCGGCGGCTTGCTCGGGCGACATGTAGCCCGCGGTGCCGAGAATGAGACCGGCTTCGGTGGCGCGCATCGTGAGCGTGGGCGAGTCGGGGCCTGTCGCAACAGGCCGCTCGTTGATCGCTTTCGCCAATCCGAAGTCGAGAACCTTCACGACACCTTCGGGCGTGACCTTTACGTTCCCCGGCTTGAGGTCGCGATGGATGATGTTCTTCTCGTGCGCGGCTTCGAGCGCTTCGGCGATTTGCTTGGCGAGCGGCAGCGCCTCGGCCAAAGGCAACGGCCCTTTCAGCGTCTCGCCTTCGACCAACTCCATCACGATCGCCCTGCCTTCAAGGTCGTAGATCGCCGCGATGTTCGGGTGATTCAACGCCGCCAGCGTCTGCGCCTCGCGCTGAAAGCGGGCGAGATAGTCGGCGTCGTTGGCCAGCGCGGCGGGCAGAACCTTGATCGCCACATCGCGATTTAACTGGCGATCGTGCGCGCGGTAGACCTCGCCCATGCCGCCTTTGCCGAGCAGAGAGACGACTTCATACGGTCCGATTCGATCTCCAGGGGCCGCGGACATCAGGGCTTGATTATATCGCTAGCGGTAGGTCTTATCGTCGACCTTGTCGAGGTCCACGTTTTTGCCGAACACGCCGAGAGTGACGATGGCGAAGGTGAACACGTTGTTGCCGGGCTCGACGTGGCCGCCGAAGGCCTTCTCGCCGTTGGTGAGCGTCATGTGCGCGTGCAGACGGCCGTTGATGACGTAGCCGTTGACGCTGATGATGTCGGCGGGTTCAGTGGGGTTTTTGAGAAAGACATTCTTCGATGGAAATGTTCGATTGCTCACCAAGTGGATGTGATAGTTCCGCACTGAGCCGATGCCGGACAAGATCACGGCGTTCTGGATCTTCTGGTCCTTGACCATCTTTTCCAGGCCCGCCAGCAGATCGGCCTCGTATTTGAAGCGGAGTACGACAACGCGTTCGAAGCTGCCAGAGATGGCGTACACTTCCGGAACATCGTCGCTGTTGGCCTTGGCGTCCTGCTCCGGCGTCGTCGGCTTGACGATTTCAGTGCGCGTGGTTTGGCCCCAAGCGGCGAGGGCGAGGAAGAGCGGTAGGATTCTCATGACTGCTCATTTTATTTCGGCGAGAGGTCCTTTCGCTGGAGGAGTTCTTCGGCGAAGTTGAGCTCAAGCACCATGGCCTGGTTCTCGCCGCCGCGGAGAGTAGTTGCATACAGGAGCCGCTTCCCGTCGGTAGCGAAAACGTCCATTGACTCTTCCCTGCCCGGCATCTCCCAGCGCTTCGGCTGCCCTGGTACAAAGGCTTCGCCGGCGACGGTATACGGTACGACGTGGGCACGCCTGTCGAGGTCCCCGAACAGCAGATCGCGGCCATTCGGTGACCACCGTACGGAACTCGCCCCGTCTGTCGATACTTGCCACCTCCCGCCGTTCTTGGTATCCCGCGGCCGAACATACGCCTGCGGATAGTTGCCTTCGGTTTGGAGGTACGCCAGCCAACGGCCGTCGGGCGACACATCGATCTCGGAAAAGGCCGGGATGGGAACGGCTTCTTCCTTTCCCACTTTGGCTTGCATGGGATCACTCCAATCCAAATCGACGACTCGATGCTGGCCGGCACGGCGAAAGTAGAACTTCGAGGAGTCTGGGCCCATGCCCGACGGAAGATCCGCGGCGTCCTTGGTGATCTCTTGCGGCGCACGCGAGCCGTCGGAGGGAATGGCGACGATTCCATTGTCTGTGCGGTAAAAGATGTGTCTCCCGTCTTTCGTCCATACATGACGGCTGACTGTTATGCCTTGCGCGGACGTCAGTCGGGTCAGGATCTTACGTTCCAAGTCGTATATCGAAAGCACGCCGGTTGACATTCCGAGGGAGATTCGCTTGTTGTCCGGCGAAAGTTCCAACCGCTGATACGCGCCGGGCGGAATTGGGATTACCTCGGACGTTCCGGCCGCGTCGACCCAACTGAGGCCTCGCTCCATCGTCGCGTTCCCGGCCCGGTACAACATGACGCCGCTCGAGCTGACTTGCAGATTCGCGCAACCAAAGCCGGGGCCGCCTTCGACGGCGCCTCGAACGCTCGTCGGAGTTCGGGTCAAGGCGAGCTTGGAGCGATCAAGCGGCGCGGACAGCAACGCTCCCTTGCTAAAGGACAGAAGATGGCCGCTCGCCACATATTGCGGGTAATATCCGCCCTTGTGAATAACGATGCGCTGTCCAGTTTTCGGCACGACGGCTTCGATCACAGCGTCCTCGTAGTTGCCCGGCGTGTCATCGCTCATGAACAAGATAGTGCCGTCTGGACCAGCGACGGGCCAGCGGCGCGACTTTTCTTCGCCGTTCAATTTCGTCAGCGGCTGTGGGGTTCCACCGGAGGCGGGCATGATGGAAAGAACGCTGCGCGTGGTGAGTGCGAATACAAGGTGGTCATCGTCCGTCCAAACCCCGTCGCGGAAACTATCGGTATCAGCGAGCACGATCGCGCCGCCACCCGCCGTCGAGACCTTCTTCAACTTGCCGTTGGAGACAAACGCCACCCATGTGCCATCGGGCGAGAGAAATGGGGTTACGGCGCTTTCCGTTCCCAGCAGCAGCGTGACCCGGTCCTGGTCCAGTGTGCGTGTCGCGAGCACCGTTCCGCCGCTTGGGTTCTTCACGACGTAGGCGATGCGGCGCCCGTTGGCGGATATGGCGAAGTTCGGCCCGGTTGTGGTGAGGCCAAGTTGGGCGTCGCGGCCGAGGTCGACGTTGAAGCGGACCAGCGGCTTGGGCTCTGCGGCCGGGCGCACGAGCCACGCGCCCGCGGCCACTACGGAGGCCACTGCGGCGACGGCCCATGGTATCCAGTTGCTCTGCTTGATCGGTTTGGCCTGTGCGGCCTCGCGATAGTTTTCCAGCGCGATGCGCGCTTCGCCAATGTGTCGCAGGCGCGTCTTGATGTTGCGGTCGAGGCAGCGCTCAAGCAACTCCTTTAATGGCACGCCGCTCAGATCAATCGGCGCGCGCACGACGTCGGCCAGCGTGTGTGTCACCGTCTCGCCGTCGAACAACCGCTTGCCGGTGAGCAGTTCGTAAAGGACGACGCCGAAAGACCAGATGTCGGCGCGGCGGTCGACGTTCTTTCCGGCGGCTTGCTCGGGCGACATGTAGCCCGCGGTGCCAAGAATTAGCCCGGCTTCGGTGGCGCGCATCGTGAGCGTGGGCGAGTCGGGGCCTGTCGCAACAGGCCGTTCATTGATCGCCTTCGCCAATCCGAAGTCGAGAACC
>VFZW01000113.1 GCA_016871055.1 Acidobacteriota bacterium | reverse complement strand
TGCCCGCCAAGGGTGCCGACCCAATCATTCCAGTCGTCGACCACGATCATCAACACATTGGGCCGCGCGGCTTGTTGGGCCGCCAGCGCTCCGAGAAACAAACGGCGCGTCATCATACCGGACCATACTAATGCAGAATCCCCCGGCGTGCTGGTCCGCGGATTTGATATAACGCACAGGTGGCAATCTCAAAACGTATCGCGCTCGTGGGCCTGCTTGTCGCGGGTGGAATTTTTGGTTGGCAGCGGCAGACCTCGTGGGCGCCGCCGGTGCAGAAAATTCCGGAGTCCAACTCGGCACTGCCCGTCGACCAAGCGCTCAAGACGTTCTATCTCCCGCCCGGTTACAAGCTCGAAGTGGTCGCCGCCGAGCCGATGATCAAAGACCCGATTGTCATCGACGAAGACGCCGACGGACGCTTGTACGTCATCGAAATGCCCGCGTTCGCGATGGACATGGAGATGCGCGATTCGTTTGAGCCGATCTGCAACATCGTAATTCTTGAAGACACCAACGGCGACGGCAAGATGGACAAACGCACGGTGTTCCTGGACAAGCTGGTGCTGCCGCGCGCGATCAAGGTGTTGGCCGACGGCGTGCTCGTCGCCGAGCCGCCGAATCTCTGGTATGCACGGGACACCGATGGCGACGGCAAGGCGGACAAGAAGGACCTCGTCCGCAGCGACTTCGGCCGCCGCGATGCCAACATCGAACACAACGCCAACGGTCTCTTCTGGAGCATGGATAACACGCTCAACACCTCCGAGCACAGCTACAATCTGCGCTGGAAGAACGGGAAGATCGAAGTCGAACGGGGCCTGGTGCGCGGGCAGTGGAATATTTCGCAGGACGACGCGGGACGCATCTATCGAAACTGGAATGAGCAGCCGCTCTTCGTCGATTACGTCGCGATGAAATACTACGCGCGCAATCCGAACTTGGTGCGGACGCGCGGGTTGTACGACGTGCTGATCGAACGCAACGAGACGCAGATTTGGCCCGTGCGGCCGACACCCGGCTTGCAGCGCGCCTACCGCGAAGAGATGTTGCGGCCCGACGGCACAGCGCGCACGTACGCATCGTCGGCTGACCCGTTGATCTTCCGCGGCGACCGCCTGCCAAAGGAGATGTACGGCAACGCGTTTGTCGCCGACTCGCCGACCAATCTGGTGCACCGCCTCACGATCGACGACGACGGCACTGGCCGCTTGAAGGCGCGCGACACCTACACAAAGGGCGAGATCATCGCATCGACCGATGAACGTTTCCGGCCCGTGAATCTGCACGGGGCATCCGATGGCACGCTCTACATCGTCGATATGTATCGCGGCGTCGTGCAGGACATCGCGTATCAGACCGACTACCTGAAGACTTACATCAAGAACGCGAAGCTGGAGATGCCGGTCGGCCTCGGCCGTATCTATCGCCTCACGCATCAGTCGATGAAGCCCGGCCCGAAGCCGGCGCTTTCAGAGGCTACTCCCGCGGCGCTGATGAGAGCGCTAGAGCATCCGAACGGCTGGTGGCGCGACAAAGCTCAGCAGCTTTTGATTCAGAAGGGTGACAAGTCCGTTGTGCCCGCGTTGCGCAAGCTCGCGCTGGAATCGAAGGATTGGCGCACGCGCTTGCACGCCCTCTGGACGATTGACGGTCTCGATTCGACCGATGAGGCGACGGTAACGAAGGCTCTCGACGATCAACACGCCGACGTTCGCGCCAATGCGATTCGGCTATCGGAATCGTTTCTGAAACAGGGCAAGATGCACGCGCTCGTGCTGAAGAAGTTGGACGATGCGAGTTGGGCGGTTCGGCGGCAGCTTGCGGCGTCGATCGGCGAGTTCCCCGGTGATGCGCGCGTGCCCGCGATGACAACGATGTTGTCGAAACACGGCGCCGATCCAATCACCGTCGATATTGCGATCAGCGGATTGGCCGGCCACGAAGGCGCGGTGCTGGATTCGTTATTGAGCGGCGGCGCGCAGCGGGAAGACGCCGCGACGATGTTGGCGGCGGCGATCGCGCGATCTCGAAAGGAAGCAGACATATCGAGATTGCTTGGTTCCGCGAGCGATTCGTCAAAGCCCGACTGGCAGCGGCTCGCCGTGTTGCGCGGCATCGACGCGGGACTTACGGCGACGGGTGGCGGCGGTGGTGGACGGCCTCAGGGTCAGGCGGGCGGACGCCGCCCGGCGGCTGTTGCGCCAGGTTTCACTCTATCGGCCGAACCCAAGGCACTGACGGCGATGATCGGCGGCGCCGACGAGATCTCGACGCTCGCGCGCCAAGCGGCAAATCGATTGAACTGGCCCGGCAAGCCCGCGCCGAGGAGCACCGCGCCACCGCTTACCGCGGTTGAAGAAAGGCTCGTCGCCGAGGGCGGCCGCGTGTATGCGAACTACTGCGCGGGTTGCCATCGCGCCGATGGCGTCGGCAATCAAGGCGGAACAACAAACCTGACCACATCGACGCTCGTGCCCGCGTTTCCGCAAGCCGCGATGCGCGTGATTCTGCACGGCAAGGATGGCAAAATCGGACTGATGCCACCTCTCGGTGGATCGTTGAACGACGAGCAAATCGCCGCCGTGATCAGCTATATCCGGCGGTCGTGGGGGCACACGGCGTCGACCGTTTCGGCGGCCGACATCAAGGAAACGCGGGGCATCAACAAGCTGCGCAAGACGCCGTGGAGCGATGAGGAACTCAAACGCTACGCCTTCCCGCCGACGTTTGGAGGGCGGGCGCCGCAGTAGGTTTACTTCGTCCCAATCTCCTTATACAACTCCGGCCGCCTGTACTTCATCAGATGATGCTTGCGCTTGTCGTTCACGGTGAACCGCGCCAAAACAACCTGATCGCGCTCGCCTTCATTCTGCGCGAGTATTTTCCCGGTCGCATCGATTAGCAACGCGCGCTTCGGATGCACGAACGCCAGGTTCACGCCGTTCTCATACGCACGCACGCGCATCATCTGATCGTTCATCTCACCGTAGCCGCCCCACGACGGCACGAACAGAGTATCGGCACCGTTCAGCGCAAGCAGACGCGCGGTCTCCGGCAGCTGCCGGTCGAAGCAAATCAGCGTGCCCCACTTGCCGAATTTCGATTCCATCACCGGAAACGCCACGCCTTTCGTATTAAACGGCTCGTCGTTCATTGTGTGGCTTTTGGAGTAGCGCAGAGCGATTTCGCCCGATGGCGAAAAGATCACGGCCGAATTGAAGACCTTGCCATCGCGGCGCTCGGCGAACCCGACCATCAAGTACACTTTCAACTCTTTCGCCAGCATTCGCACGCGCGTCAACAGCGGGCCGTCGAGGGGCTCGGCAGCTTTCGCCATATACTTATCGGCGGTCAGATCCGGCGTGTGTTTCTCATTGCCGACGTAGCCTTCCAGAAAGCCTTCGGGCGCAACGATCACCTCGGCGCCCTTCGCCGCGGCTTCGCGAGCGTACTTCGACAGTTTGGCGAAATTCGCCTCTTTGTTCCACGGCTCCGGAGTCAGCGTCAAGGCACCGACAACGTAGCCGGGCTGCGCCCAACCAACGCCAATCGCCAATATCGTTACGAGTTTCATTTCGCCGTCACCGGTCCCATTGGTTCACCGGCTTCGCGTTCGCGCGCCGGATCGTACTTTGCATTCGCGACGGGCAACTGCGCCTTCGTCTCGCTCAACCACGCCACAAGCCGCTTCTTCATCGCAGCCGCGCGCCGCGGATCGGCTGCGGCCAGATCGCGCAATTCGCCGATGTCATCCTTCAAATTGTACAACTCCACGCGATCGTCTTCGAAGAACAAAATGAGCTTGAAGTCGCCGCGCCGCATCGCCGCCGCCGGCCGCCCGAGTTGCGGGCTGTAGTGCGGATAGTGCCAGAACACATCGCGCACGCCAAGCGATCCGCCGCGCAACAACTTCGCGATGCTTACGCCGTCAACGCGGGGCAAGCGGGCGCCCGCCAACTCCGCCATCGTCGGTGCGTAGTCGACCGACAACACTGGCTCGCCGCATGTCGATCCCGCCTTGATCACACCCTCCCAACTTGCCAGCGTTGGCACGCGGATACCGCCTTCATACACGTGCCCCTTGCCCACGCGCAGCGGCAGATTCGACGTCACCGGCCTGTTCTTCCACTCGCGCGATGTCACGCCGCCGTTGTCGGCCGTGAAGAAAATCAGAGTGTTCGCAAGCAGTCCGTTGTCGCGCAACGCAGCGACCACCCGGCCCACGCTTTCATCGACGCTCTCAATCATCGCCGCGTACTCTCCGTAGTTTTGCGGCTGCGACGGATCGGATTTCGCGTCATACTTCTTCACCTTCTCCGGCTTGCCTTCGATCGGCGTGTGCGTCGCGAAGTGCGGCAAATACAAATAGAACGGGCGCTCTTTGTTCGCCGCGATGAAATCGACCGCAAGCGTTGTCAGCCGGTCCGTCAAGTAGTCGCCCGGTTTGCCGTCGAGCGGAATTTTCTTCTGCCACTGCGGGAAGAAGAAGCTGTTCGGCGAACCCGCTTCGTCGCCCGCGTATGCGACATCGAAACCCTGATCCGCCGGCAAGAAGCCTTTCGCGCCGAGGTGCCACTTGCCGATGCACGCCGATTTGTAGCCGCGCTCGCGAAGCGCTTCGGCGATCGTGACCTCCTCCAGCGGCAGCGCGAGCCGCGCGTTCGGTTGCAGCACCTTCGAGAAATGCAACCGGTTCGACGCGCCCTGCAAATGCGACGTAATATGCAGGCGTGCCGGATACTTGCCGGTCATGATCGCCGATCGCGTTGGCGAACACACGGGGCTCGCCGAGTATCCGTCGGTGAAAATCATCCCGCTGCGCGCGAGTTTGTCGATGTTCGGCGTCTCGTAGTACGTGCTGCCGTTGTAGCCGGTGTCGCGCCAGCCGTAGTCGTCGATCAGGATGAAAACGAAATTCGGCGGACGTCGCGTTTGCGCGAACGCCGTCATCGAAGCGAGGAACGATCTGCGAGTCATGTTCTATTACGAGATACTATCGAAAACCATGCTCACTCGCCGATGGTTCCTAGCCGCACCCGCTCTCGCCGCACAACCAAAGTTCGCTTGGCCCTCCGGAAAATCCTGCGCGATCAGTCTGTCGTGGGATGATGCGAGGCTTAGCCAGGTCGATGCCGGTATTCCCTTCCTCAATAAACACGGGGTGAAGGGCACGTTCTATATCTTGCCGCGCAGCTGGGAGAAGCGGCTCGACGGTTGGCGAGCCGCCGCCAGGCAAGGCCACGAACTCGCGCATCACTCGAACTCACATCCCTGTTCTATCAACTTTGGCTTCACGCGCACAAACGGACTGGAAGACTATACGATTGCCAGACTCGAAGCCGATATCGAAGCGGCCACCGCGCAGTTTCAGAGTTCGTTCGGCTTCAAACCCGTCAGCTTCGCGTATCCGTGTGGCCAAAAGTACGTCGGCCGTGGGGCCGCCACGCGCAGCTACGTTCCCGTTATCGCCGAGCACTTTGAATCCGGCCGCGGATACCTCGACGAAGCCGCCAACAATCCCGAGGTGTGCGATCTGGCGAACTTAATGGGCATCGGGCTTGATAACATTTCCTTCGCGGACATGAAGCGCCATGCCGACTCCGCGCGCAAGGAAAACCGCTGGCTCATCTTCGCCGGTCACGAAATGGGCAGCACGGGAAATCAGACGACGAATCTCGACGCGCTGGCCGAGTTGATAGCGTATGCGAAGAAGCCGGCCAACGGCATCTGGCTCGATACCGTGGCCGAAGTTGCCAAGTACATCAAAGGGAAGCGCGTTTGAATAGTCCGAGGGCCACCAAGCCGATCCCGCAGATGCCGAGTGACGAGGGTTCCGGCACCGAGGCGGTATCGGCGGAATAAAGCTGAAACGCCAGTTCGTCGGAGGTGTTGATCGACGGCAGTTGCGCAGAAATGCCCAGTTTCGCGTTGCCCGGCGGGTCGCCCGCTACGATTCCCCAGAGCACTTCCGCGTTGCTGGAGTTCGTCAGATCGGAGCCATTGTGCAACTCCAGCCAATATGTTTCGGCTCCAAGCGCCAGCGGTGCGGGCAAGTTGAAATCAACTTGATAGTACCGTTGAACGAACTGCGGGATTTGGTTCAGAAACACGGGCGAGACGTTTACCGTCCCCGATCCGACGACACTTCCCAATGCCCCAGCCGCGTCCTGATAGACGGCGTAACTCAATGTCCCCGCGAACTGCCCGTCCACACTCACCATCCAAAATCGAATCGCTGCAAGGGTCGCAGGTCCGCCGAGTGAGAAATCGTCGGCAAGGCGAGAGGCTGCAATCCCCCAGGCATCAGGCTGGCTGGTATCAGGCGTACCGTTACTAAAAATCAGCGCGGCCGGCGAAACCGCCGCGGCGCATAAACACACGAATCCCGTTAGTAGGGCCTTCATAGATCCTCCTTCCCTTTCTCTAGCGCGATTCCATCGAATATCTAATCACCAGTCCATCAACCGAGGTAACTTTTATTTTGAACTCGTTCGTGAGGAACTCCCACTGCTGGGTGTTGAGGTTCTTTTCGTCGATCGATTCCGACAGCAGCTTTCCGCGCCCCAGTTGGCCGCGCACGTCGTCCATCGACATGCCGCGTCGCAGTTGCGGATTGCCCGGCGCTTGCTGCTCATAACGCCGCGGCGCCGATACGCTCGCCGGCCTTCCGCCAAATTCGACGTACGGCTCCAGCCACTTCTCCAGTTGTTCCGGACGAATATCGCCGGCGCCAAGCACGTGGCGGATATTGAATCGCGACCCGCCGCGCAGCCGCTTTTCCATAATCTCCTGCCGTTTGATGGCGTTCGCCGTCGCCGCCGCCGCGCGGTTGGCGGACTCCTCCCGCTGCCGGCGCGATCGCTCGCGCGAAAGATCGCGTTCCAGCGACGCCTTCCGCGACGCATCCGCTTCATTCCGGATGTCGCGCTCCAGGCGCCGCTCGTAATCCGTTTTGGGAATATACGTCGACACCGACGTGTCCGTGTCGTCTCCAAACGTGCCGTAACCGCCGCCGTCGAGTTGAAACTCGATGTTGTCTTTTTTCACGACAATCGCCGTCACCATCGCGGCACGGCCCTTGGGGATCGAGACGCCGAAATTCTTGATGCGCTGCGAGTAGTCGCGCCAATCCATCGGGTCGTCGCGGTCGAGATACAAGTCGACGCCGCGCTGTGAACCCGGCATGTCGATCTTCACGACGAAGTTCTTCCCCATGTATGCGCGGCGCAATTCTGCCTCGGAGCCGAACACACAGAGCGCCGCCAACACCACGAGTCTCTTCATGCTGCCATTGTCCGTCAAACGCGCCGCTCAATGGAAAGCGGTGAAATATGGCGCACGGCTGTCGTCCCGGCCGACCCCATGATTCCGCGCAGTTCCGCCAGCAGCAGGTCGATTACCTTCTCCACGCCCGCCTGCCCGTACGCGCCAAGCCCCCATATATAGGGTCTTCCGATACCTACCGCGCTCGCGCCCAACGCCAGCGCCTTGAAAATGTCGACGCCGCGGCGAATGCCGCCATCGACGATCACGGGAATCCGCCCGTTGATCACCTCGACAATTTCAGGCAGCGCGTCGAGTGTGCCCTGCATCGAATTTTCGGCACGCCCGCCGTGATTGGAAACGATCAAACCATCCACGCCCGCGCGATAGGCCGCCGATGCGTCTTCGGCCGTCATCACGCCCTTCACAACGATCTTCATCTTCGTCGCCGCGCGCAGTTTTTCGAGCACCGTCCACGTCACGGCGCGGCCGGGTCCGCCCACAAGCGCGCGCGTCATGTCGATCCCATCGAAGTTGCCGTGCTCTTTGTAGTAGCCCTGTTCCGACGCATCGTGACAAGCCTTGCATCGCTGCTCGGTCTTCACGCCGCCGCGTGTTTGCATAATGCGCGGCGAACCACCAACCGAGTCCACTGTCACCGCCAGCACCGCGCAACCGATTTCTTCGGCGTTGCGCACCAGCGCGCGATTCACTTCGAAATCGCTGAACGAATAGAGCTGAAACCAGAGAGCGCCGCCGTAGTCCTTGGCGACTTGCCGCACGTTGCGTGATGCGTTCGTCGACAAAATCATCTGCGCTTTTTTCGCGGCCGCGCCACGCGCCGTGGCCGACTCGCCATCGGGATGAAAAGCCTCGCGCGCCGCGGCCGGCGCCAGGATCAGCGGATGCGCCAGCCTCTGCCCGAACAGATCCACCGTCAGATCGATCTTCGTCATGTCGACATGCCGCCGCGCACGGATTCGCCATTTGGAATACGCTTCTTCGTTCGCGCGCACCGTGGCGTTGTCGTCGCTGCCGCCCATGAGATAGGCCCAGTGCTGCGATTGAATGTTCTTCTGCGCGATCGGAATAAATTCGAAAACCTCAAGCGCGGATGCTGGCGATTGGCCCGCCATTTCAGCCGCCATCGCATACAGCGGCGATTGCCGCAGGTAACGCAGAAACCGCCTTCGATTCATCCCTTCACTCCCAGTTGATTCGCGAGATCGACGAAGTCTTTCGCATAGATGTCCATCCAGCTCTCGCGACCGATGTCCGCGCCGCCTCCGGGGCCTTTTTCGAGTGGACGCTCGACGAAGGCGGTCTTCAGTCCCGCCTTTCGCGCCCCTTGCAAGTCGTTCTTGTGCGCCGCCACCATCATCGTCTCTTCCGTGCGCACGCCCAACATTTCCGCGGCGCCTCGGTACACGGCGGCATCGGGCTTGTAGGCCTTGAAGGTTTCGCCCGACAGGACGGTGTCCCACGTCAGTCCGCCATGGCGCGCCATATTCACCAGCAGCGACACGTTGCCATTCGACAGCGTTGCGCAGATGAATTTCTTGCGCAGCAGCGCGAGGCCGCGCCGCGAGTCCGGCCACGGGTCCAGGCGGTGCCACGCGCGATTGAATGCGTCTTTCTCCGCTTCGTCGAGCCGACTGATTTTGTACTTCTCCAACAACCCGTCCAAGATCAGACGGTGCAGCGCGTCGATGTTCATCCATGGCAACTCGCCCTTGCGAACGCGGTTCATCGACGGCCCGTAACCGGCACGCCAATCGTCGGCGAATCGCGCCCAGTCCACGCCTGTGATCGATCTCCGCTTGCCCAGCGCGGCGCCCTCACGGGTGATCGACGTGCGCCAATCTACGACCGTACCGAACACGTCGAAGGTCAAGGCCTTTACGCCGGATGCGGCCATAGCCGCCGGCATCGCTAAAAATGTTCTGCGTCTCACGATCTACAGATCGTATCGAAGAACGAGCCTACGCGAAAAGCCGCTCCAACTTGAGTACCGCATCGGGCCGCGCCAACGGAGAGACTTCCCCATCGGCCTCGACAACCCGCATGAAAGTGTAGCCCGCGCTACCCGGTTCGCGATGCACATGAATCCGCTGCCCTTTTATGTCGATCACCCAATACTCCGGGACGCCCGCTCGTGCATACAGCCACGCCTTTGGCCCGAGGTCGTGAGCGAGCGTGGTGTCGCTCACTTCAATTATCAATTCGATTTCGCCGGGCTCTGGATTTCCGTCCGACTCGCCGTTGGGCCGCTTGAGGATCGTGATGTCCGGTTCGGGGTCGCTAGTCGGATTGTCTTCGGGAGCGACATTGATGCTGCACGTTGAGAGTATGCAGTCGATCGAGAATGCCTCGGAAATCCAAAAAGGGATCCTTGTGGCAATTCGCGAATGAGGCTTGCTCGTTCCCATCTTGTTGATGATCTCCCCGCGCACCAGTTCCCATCGCTCGGGAAGCAGCCCGGCGCTTTCCATCTTCCGGCAGTCCTCGCGCGTCCACATAACAGACTTGGCGGCGCGAACGGTAGCGGGCGCTTCCATCGTGGCAGGCATGCCTATATTCTTACACCTCTAGACCGTAAGCGGATCGGCGGAACGCCATGGGATAATTAGAGAGTAGATGTCGTCACGGAGACTTTCCTAGGATGCCCGTCCCGGTTTCCCAAGCCTGGACAGTGGCCACCTACGTTCTCAAGCAAAAGCTTGCGGGACGCAAGCGCTATCCGCTCGTGCTCATGCTTGAGCCGCTGTTCCGCTGCAACCTCGCCTGCGCCGGATGCGGCAAGATCCAATACCCCGCGCACATTTTGAAGCAGGAACTCACGCCCGAGGAGTGCTTCGCGGCCGCCGAAGAATGCGGCGCGCCGACGATTGCGATTCCCGGCGGCGAGCCGCTGCTTCACCCGCGCATGCACGAGATCGTCGCCGGCCTCGTCGAGCGCAAGAAGTACGTCTACATGTGCACCAACGCGTTGTTGCTCAAGGGAAAACTACACCTGTTCAAGCCGAGCAAGTACCTGAGCTTCTCCGTCCACATGGACGGCGAGCGCGAGCATCACGACTTCGCCGTCTGCAAAGAAGGCGGCTACGACATCGCTCTCGAAGCCATCCGCGAAGCCGTCGCCAAAGGCTTCCGCGTCACGACAAACACGACGCTCTTCGACGGCGCCGATCCCGATTCGGTCCGCGCTTTCTTCGACGAAATGATGGAAACCGGTGTCGAGGGCATGATGCTGTCGCCGGGCTATTCGTACGACAAAGCCCCTGACCAGAAACACTTCCTCGGCCGCGCGCGCACGCGCAGTCTGTTCAACACGATCCTGTCGAATCGCAAGCCGCACTGGCAGTTCAACATGTCGCCGCTGTTCCTCGAATTTCTCATGGGCAAACGGTCGTTCACGTGCACCCCGTGGGGCATGCCGACCTACAACGTCTTCGGATGGCAGAAGCCTTGCTACCTGCTCCAGGACGGCTACGCCGAGTCGTTCGGCGAACTGATGGAATCGGTTGAGTGGAGCAAGTACGGGACCGAGTCGGGCAATCCGAAGTGCGCCAACTGCATGGTGCATAGCGGTTACGAAGCGTCCGCGGTCGACTACACCTTCTCGTCGTTCAAGGGCCTCATGGCCACCGCGAAGGCGATGTTCCGTTCGGAATACAAAGACCCGAACGCGGTCCACCGCCCCGCGCCGCAACTCGTGCAGATCGAATCGAAGACAAAGGACGAGGTCGGCGTTTGAGCCTGAACCAGGACGAACTCGAACTGGCGCCTGGATTCGAGCACGAGAATTTGCAGGGCCAGGCGTTCGCGCTCGCGACCGAGGACGAACTCCGCGATGCGCTCGAAAAGGCGTTCGACTATCGCGGCGATGTGACGATTACCCGCAAGAGCGGCGCCACGATCGAAGGCTACGTCTTCGATCGCCGCATCGCTCCGACACTCGCCGCCAGCGAGATCCGGCTCATCCCTAAAGGCGAACGCAAGAAGGAGACGATTTCCTTTGCCGATATCGCCGCACTGGCGTTCACCGGCCGCGACACGGCTGCCGGCAAGTCCTGGGAGGCCTGGGTCAAGAAGTACAACGAGAAGAAGGCCGCCGGCGAAACCAACATTGAGCCAACGCCCGAGGTGCTGGATTAACGCGGCAAGTTCGATAGAATATGTGCCGTATGCGGTCCGCACGCTTTCTCCTTCCCTTGGCCGCGGTCTCGCTGGCTGCCGCCACCGATGACGCCGAGTTCTTCGAATCCAAAATCCGCCCGCTATTGGCAGTGAATTGCCACGCCTGCCACACCGGCGGCGCACTCGGCAACCTGCGCCTCGACTCGCGCGAAGGCGTGCTCAAAGGCGGCAAGTCCGGCGTTGTCGTCGTACCCGGCAAGCCCGAAGACAGCCTGTTGATGCAGGCGGTGCGCCGTACGCACGTGCGTTTGAAGATGCCGCCGGTCGGGCCGCTCGCCAAGGAAGAGGTCGCGGCGCTGGAAGAGTGGATCAAGCGCGGCGTGCCGTGGCCGGAGAAGCAAGAGCAGATCCAATCGACCAACAAAACGATCACGCCGGAGCAGCGCAAGTTCTGGTCGTATCAGCCGGTCATGAAGCCCGCGGCCGGTGGGATCGATACATTGGTCGGCGCGAAGTGGAAGGCCGCCGGCATCAAGCCCGCACAGCCTGCCCCTAAGAACACTTGGCTGCGCCGCGTGACGCTCGACGTCACCGGACTCCCACCGACGCCCGCCGAAGTCGACGCGTTCGTCAACGATAAATCGCCGAACGCGAAGGACAAGGTCGTCGACCGGCTGCTCGCCTCTCCGCACTACGGCGAACGTTGGGCGCGACACTGGCTCGATCTCGCGCGTTACTCCGACGGCAAGCTCGCCGCTGGAGTCGACGATCCCTTCCCCAACGCCTGGCGCTATCGCGATTGGGTCGTCGAGTCCTTGAACAACGATCTTCCCTACAACCTTTTCGTCAAAGCGCAGATCGCCGCCGAGTTGTTTCCCGAAACGCGCCCACACATGGCGGGACTCGGCTTCCAGGCGATTGGCAACGGCGCCAACGATCAACTCGACGTGACGACGAAAGTGTTCCTCGGCATGACCGTCGGCTGCGCGCAGTGCCACGATCACAAGTACGACCCGATTCCAACGAAGGACTACTACTCGCTGCTCGGCGTCTTCCGGAGTACGCAGACGGCGGAGCACGCGCTCGTCGATCCGACCGAAGTGAAGCGTTACGAGGACCAGAAGAAAAGGATCGACGACTTGAAAGAGATCCTCGCCGACTACCTCGCTGACCAGACCAAACAACTCGTCGACCTGCTCGCGCGCGACACGTCGAGGTACTTGGTTGCGGCCTGGAAGAACATCGAAGACCCCTCGCTCGACAAAGAAACGCAGAATCGGTGGAAGGAGTATCTCGACAATCGCACCGACAAAGAGCACCCCTACTTGAAGAGATGGTACGAAGTCGTCGACAGCAAGCCCACCGAGGCCCAAGTCCGCTCCGAAGCCGAGCGGTATCAGAAGTTTTTGCTCGAACTACTCGACGAAGCCAAAGAGGTAGACGACAAGAACTATGTGGCTTTCGGCGGCAAGAAGGGCCAGAAGAACGAGAACACGCGGCAATACACCAACATCGTTTCGCTGCCCGTGCTGAAGTTCTATCAGTGGCGCGAGATTGCCAACGGGCCATACAACATCGACGGCTTCCGCGCGCCCGCGGGTGTGCTCTTCTACAACGCGAAACAGATCCGGCGATTCCTCGGCGGCCTGTCGAAGGCGTATGTCGAAAAGCTCGAAGCCGAGATCAAGGACCTCGAAAAAGACCTGCCGCAGATGTACCCTTTCGTTCATGCGGTGAAGGAATCGGCCCAGCCGGCCGATGTGCGTGTCGCGATTCGCGGCGATAACAAAACACTCGGCGAAGTGGCGCCGAGGCGTTTTTTGCAGGTACTGCGCGAAGGCGAACCCGCGCCCTTCAAGCAAGGCTCTGGCCGCGCGCAACTGGCTGAAGCGATCGTCGATCCGAAGAACCCGCTCACCGCGCGCGTGATGGTCAATCGAATTTGGCAGCATCATTTTGGCCGCGGCATTGTGCGTACGCCGTCGAACTTCGGCCGCATGGGTGAACGGCCGACCCATCCGGAGTTGCTCGACTACCTCGCCTCGCGGTTCATCGAAACCAACTGGAGCATGAAAGCGATTCACCGCGAGATTCTGCTGTCGAATACGTACGCGATGTCGACGGCGAATCCCGCCGCCGAGAAAGACCCCGACAACAAGTTGCTCTCGCGGTTCGAACTGAAGCACCGGCTCGACATGGAGACGCTGCGCGATTCGGTGCTGGCGGTATCAGGGAAACTCGATACGAAGATCGGCGGCGCGGCCACGCCGCTCACTGACGACAACAAACGCCGATCGCTCTATCTGACCGTCAGCCGCACGCGCCTCGACTCGACGATGGCGCTGTTCGATTTCCCCGACGCGAATGCTTCGACCGACGAGCGGCCGGTGACCGCGGGCCCGCTGCAAGGGCTGTACTGGCTGAACAGCAAGTTCGTCGCCGAGCACGCTCGAGCGCTCGACGAGCGCATCACAAAAGAGGCCGGCCCCGACGCGCGCGCGAAGATCGACCGCGCTTACAAGCTGCTGTTCGCGCGATCCGCCGACCCCGAAGAGGTACGGATCGGACTAGAATATGTAGCATCGGGGCAAAAAGCGTGGCCGCGGTATTTGCAGGCCCTGCTTGGATCCGGTGAATTTTCGAGCGTGAACTAACATGTTTGATCGACGGCAATTTCTCTCCCAACTCGGCGGCGGCTTCGGGCTCGCAGGCCTATCGGGCACGCTGCAAGGCGCCGCGCGGGCGCCGCACTTCGCGCCGAAAGCCAAGCACGTTATCTTCCTGTTCTTGAACGGCGGCATGTCGCAGGTCGACACGTTCGACCCAAAGCCGGCGCTGGCGAAGTACGACGGCCAGCCGATGCCGGGACCGAAGATCCGCACCGATCGTGCATCGGGCACGTTGATGCGCTCGCCCTGGGAGTTTCAGAAGCACGGGCAGTCGGGCATCGAAGTATCAAGCATCTTCCCGAACATCGCGCGCCGCATCGACGACTTCGCCGTTGTTCGATCGATGTACACCGATAACGGCAATCACGGGCCGTCGCTGCAGTTAATGAACTGCGGTCATCAGCTTCCGGGGCGTCCGTCGATGGGCTCGTGGGTGACCTACGGACTCGGCACCGACAACAGGAATCTGCCGGGATTCATCGTATTGTGCCCGGGTTTCCCGGTGCTCGGTTCGTCGCTGTGGAGTTCCGGTTACATCCCGTCGAGCTACCAGGGCGTTCACATTCAAAACAGCGCCGTCGAACCGGAAAAGCTCGTACAGAATCTCCGCAACAGCGAGCTGTCGCTCGACGAACAAAAGCAGCAGTTGGCGATGCTCGACAAGTTGAACGCGCGCTATTTGCAACGCGTGGGCGATCAGCCGAGTTTGCAGAGCGCGGTGGAATCGATGGAGTCGGCGTTCCGCATGCAGACTGAAGCCGGCACGCTGCTCGACATTCGCAAGGAGTCCGAAAAGATCCGCGCGCGTTATGATGTCTCCGATTTCGGCCGCGGCTGCTTGATGGCGCTGCGATTGGTCGAATCCGGCGTGCGCATGGTGCAGATTTATTACGGCAACGGCCAGCCGTGGGATAACCACGACGACATTCGCGTGCATGCGAAACTGGCGCAGAAGGTCGATTCGCCGATCGCGGCGCTGGTTGAAGATCTGAAGGCGCGCGGGCTATTCGACGAAACGCTGATCATTATCGGCAGCGAATTCGGCCGCACGCCGATGATTCAGAACTCGGGGCTGGAGAAGCTTGGCTGCGGACGCGATCACAATCCGCCGGCGTTCACGGTGTTGCTCGCGGGCGGAGGAATCAAGGGCGGCCAGACCTACGGCGCCACCGACGAGTTTGGATTCAAGGCTGTCGAGAATAAAGTGCATGTGCACGATCTGCACGCCACCGCGCTGCACCTTCTCGGCTTCGATCACACTCGCCTGACCTATCGGCACGTGGGCCGGGATTTCCGGCTGACCGATGTGCACGGACAGGTCGTCAAAGCGCTCCTGGCCTGAGATTTTTCCGCGGGGACCGCCACTATCTATCTGTGGCGATTCCCTTCGACCAGGCGTTCAAACTGGTGCACGACGACGATCCGCGTACCGGCATGGCTGCATTTCTCGGCATACCGCTGTCTTTGAAAATGGATGTCGAGCCGCTCGACCGCGAGCTCAATCTGCCTACGTTGCGCACCGATCAACTCTTCCGCTGCCGCCCGCCGCGCGACGAGTTCGCGATGCACATTGAGGCGCTCTCCCGCTTCAAGCCCGAGGCGATCGAGACCCAGTTCAAGTACGCCTTGGCGATCACGGCGAAGTACGATTTGCCGCTGTGCAGTCATGTTGTGCTCTTGATCGACAAGGATCTGCCGGCCGGCCCTTTCGCAATGCCCGCGCGCCGCAAAGGCGATTTGCGGGCATCGCTCCGCATTCGGTTCACGAAGTTATGGGAGATCCCGGCGTCCCGAATTCTACGGATGCGGAATCCGGATCTACTGCCTTGGACGCCGCTATTGGACACACGCGGTGACGATCTTCACGAAGCCGCGCGGCGGATCGGCGAACTGAAAGATCGCGAGCTGTCGACCGAACTCTTGCTGCTCGGCGGACTTCGCTATGGTAATAGAGAGGCGTTTCTTGAGAGCCGCTAACCGCGGGGCAGGCCGCGGTCCACTGTTTGGAAAACCGGACCCGCATCGCACGCGGGGCGGCGGTAGGGGTTTCTATCCCGAAGTTCCCCTTGGCAAAACGGGGCAATCGACACACTCCAAACGAGTTAGACGAAGAGGAGGGTGTGCGGCGCTGGGAACAAAGTGTTAGGGTGTGACGCCGAGGAGG
>VFZW01000112.1 GCA_016871055.1 Acidobacteriota bacterium | reverse complement strand
TTGTTTCTTGTCGGCATCCGCAACGTCAACCCGAGGCCGCCGGGTTTTGCGCTGCACTGCGTGTTCGTCATGCACTCGGCGCATCAGTTGTCGCTCGAAGCTCCGGCGTCGATGCGGCATTTGCCGCTGTTCTTCGCGCTCGATCAATTCAAGGCGTCGCAGGCTCGCGATAAGGACTACACAATGGGCGAGTTGAGCGGTGTTATGCCATCGCCGGATCGCGCGCTGGCCGAACTCGACCGGGGTCTGGAAAATTGGGAGTTCGACCGCGCCGAGCGCGCGGCCGCCGTGCTGGCGCGCACCGCCGGTGCGCACGAGGTCTTCAGCGTCTTTTGGAAACATGGGGTCCGCGACTACCGCAACATCGGCCACAAGGCGATTTATGTCGCCAACGCCTATCGCACGCTGGAGACGATCGGATGGCGTTACGCCGAACCGGTGTTGCGGTCGATCGCACTGGCGCTTTGCGATTTCGGGCCTGAGACAAAAATGAACGGTTTTGGTTTCGCCGATCAGACGTGGAACGTAAATCTGAAACGGGCCATGCAGGCAGTTCCGATCGGTGAATCGAAGGAGAGCGACGTCACAGGCATCGTTGCCGCGATACGATCGGCGGCGCCGAATGAAGCTTGCGCGGACGCCGCGGCGCGGCTGTCGAAGGGCGCGACGGCTTCGAGTGTGTGGGACGCCATTCATCTCGCGTCCGCCGAGTTGACGACGCGGCTCGCGGGCGGGGGCGTCATCACCGGCATTCACGCCGCGAGCGCCGCCAATGCGATGCACTTCGCATGGCAGTCGGCCGGCGACGCACGCACGCGCTGGCTGATCCTATTGCAGGCCGCCGGCTGGATGGCGCAGTTTCGGGTCGCCGGCGAACAACGCGCCGACATTAAGAAGGCGGACATCACGAGCGTGACCGAAGGGCCGTCGCGCGCGGAGATCGGCCTTGAACTATCGAACGTCATCACAAAGGCCAACGAGGTTCACTTCTACAAGTTCCCGGTGGCGATCGCCGAGGATTATCACCTCGTGAGCGAACGGTGGCGGCCGGCGTTCGCTTCCGCGCTCAAGCACTACACGAAGAAGGCGAGCGATCCGGACATTCCCGCAATGCAGCAGGCGAAGGCGTTGCTGTGACGATCGATTGGGCAACGATCGAGCCCACAAGGCACGCCGGCGAATCGGGAACCGCCGTGTGGCGCACCGCGGAGTGCGGCGCGGCGCGCGTGCGGGTGGTCGAATATTCGGCCGGTTACAAGGGCGACCACTGGTGCGAACGCGGCCACATGACGATTTGCCTGGAAGGCGCGTACACGGTGGAGTATGAAGGCGGAGCGTGCGAGTCGATTAAGGCAGCAGTTCACGCAGTTTGGGCATGTCGACTTCGATCTCTCCGGTCCGAAACGCCTGTTGATCGAACTTCGCACCGCGAGCGTAGGCGCAGACGTGTCCCTCGCCGAGGAGGGAACGCAGATCTCCTTTAGTGTCCATGAACTGCGCGGCGCGTTTATCGGGAATGCGCGCCATTGCATCGGTCGGCGGCGCGGAGGTCCAGATCACGTAGATCGCCAACGTTGGTTTCTCGTTCGACTCCACTTGGGCATCGAGCAAAGCCGCCGAAAGGAGGTCCTTCCGATCGTTCGGCGAAAAATACGCGACCACGCGCGTTTTGTCGGTGTTGCGCTCAAACAAGGCGCGAAACGCGGAGGCGTCGCCGAGCGGCGGCTGCCCTTTCGGCGGCGTGCCCGGGGCGAATAGATACCAGGCCGCCCAGCCGCCAACCGCAATCAATAACAACGCCCAGACGACCAAGATCTTCTTGTTCATGCGTCTTCTCCAATATACAGCCGAATGGCCCGCGCGCATGCCGCGGGCGGCTGTGTTGCGTCGATCCGCAAGCCCGTATTCAGCCACGGATAGGCCTGAACGATTTCGGTCACACGCGCGTCATCGAGATCGAGCCCGGGATGATGGGATCTTCGCGCGCGATTCCGTTCGAGCAGCACATCCAACGGGGCGGCGAACTCCACGACAAAGAGTTCCGATCCTGTTTCAAACACAATTTGTCTGTATTGGAGCCGATCCTCCTCGCGCCCAAAACCGCCGTTGACGATCACCACGCCCGCATGCGGCAACAGCGACTCCGCCATCATTAATGCCGCGCGGTAGGCTACGGCCCGATCGTCACGAGTATGCGCCGCACCGGGCAGGATGCGTTCGCGCACCGCATCCATCTCGATGTGCGCGAATGGCAACAATCGGGCCACGGTCGACTTCCCGGTGCAAGGCGGGCCGGCAAACACGACCAGTTTCGGCATCATTTCACCGGCGTCAACGTCAGAGTCGACTCGACCGTCCAGCCCCCGTTGAAATGCAGCGGGAAACTTTCGACGCGCAGAAACGCTTCCCACTGATCCTTGTTGTGGGAGGCCAACGCGTGGCCGCTTTGTCCGATTGGAATATTCAGCAGTCCTCCGCGCGGATCGCCGAAGTCGACTACCATCCGCATCGACGGCCCGATGCGCGCCGAGGTCTGCATGATCGTCGATGTCGAACCGTCGAGCGGATGCGGCTTCAGTTGCAGCGACGGGCCAATCCAGGGTATCTGGGCGGTGACGCGATTGGCCAGGGTCAACTTCTGGTGCTCGCCCCACTGCCATTTTCGCGTGTCGCGGCCCTGGCGCCGCGCCCCGTCATCGATGCCCTCTTGCAGACAGCGCAGCAGTTCGTGATCCCAATCGGCGAACCACTCCGGCGGTTTGGTCCGCACCATGTTTTCGATGACCGAAAACGCCAGCGCGGAATCCCATTCGGCGGTTGCGAACCCGGCGGCCTTCACACCAATCGACCGGCGCAGCTGATTCACGGCCAGCGTTACGATCAGCGGCTCCGGCCGCGACGCCCGCATCGCGCCGTCCCACTGACGTAGTTGATCGACCGCATCCCGCAACACCGGATTCGTGGCCTTCTTGCGATCCAGGGCCGCGACCAGCTCTTTCGCGATGAAATGCGAAAACGCGGAATAGACGTCGCCCTGCAACTTCAACATCGCCTCGGCGTCCCAATCCTTCTTCGCTTCGAGCATCGCCGCGATCCGATTCGCACGATACGGCGAAGCGAAGTGGCCCGCGACCTGGTACGGATATACAGCCGGAAACGAATTCTGGTTTGCGGTAACCGCGCGACCGGAGGGCGGGTTGTAGGTTGACGGCAATTCGTCGAACGGAATAAAACCCTGCCAGTCGCAGACACCCGCGGCATAGACGCGCCCTCCGTCGCAGCCCTTTCGAACCGGCAGCACACCCACGGCCTGCAAACCGATGTTGCCTTGGGCATCGGCGTAGGCGATCTGGCTCGCCGCGCCGGGAAATTCCCGCAGGGCGTCGCGGAACGAGTTCCAATCCCCGGCGCGATTCAACTTGATCAAGCCGAGTTGAAACGGCCGATCCTCCGCCGCCGACCAGCGCAGTCGAACCGGCTTGCCCGCCGGACCGGGGAGTATGGGCGATCCCGCCGCGACTAGTTGCTGAAACGGTTCGGCGCGCGCGCCTCGAACGGCGATCACCTCGCGCTCCAAAACGGCCGTCTGTTGCGCCGTGGGAGCGAACCAGTAGAGATCCTGCACGTCGAACGGCATGTTAGTGATGCCCCAAGCGATTTGTTCGTTCCGCCCAACAACAACACCGGGCGATCCGGGAACGGTCACGCCGGCAACGTTCAATCCACCACCCTTCAGATGCACCATGTGCCAGATTCCCGGCACCGACCATTGCAGGTGCATGTCATTCGCCAGCGCGGCTTTGCCGCTTTTCGTTCGCGAGCCGCCGACCGCCCAGGCGTTCGATCCCGGCTGTTCTTCTTGCCCGGAACGAGCCGGCCAGATCGCATCGATCTTCTTTGCGTCGCCTTTCTCGTACATCGCTTCGCGCGCCAGATCGAGCTTGTACCGCGCCGACAGCGTCTGCTGCATCATTAACCCTACAAGCAGCGAGTCCTCGATCCGCCAGGGACGCGGCTTGTAGCCGATGAGCGAAAACTCGAGGGGAAGCTTGTTTGCGTGCGTTTCCAGGTAATGATTCACGCCGCGCGCGTAGGCGGCGAGTACGCTTCGGTCTTCGCCCGCTACCGTCTTCGCCTGGCGTTCCGCAATTCGCGAAAGACGCAGCCGGCGAAACTCCCGGTCGCTCTCCAGCGCCTGCGGGCCGGCGATCCCGGCCAATTCGCCCATGGCCATTTTCCGGAACGACTCCATCTGCCAGAAGCGATCCTGCGCGGTGACGAAACCCTGCGCAAACATCAAGTCTTCCAGCGAAGCCGCATGAATACGCGGCATTGCGAGTGCATCGCGCTCCACACGCACCGATTCCTTGACGGGTGCGGCGACCGAACCACTCGCTTGCGGAAGCGGCCGGTAGGCGAACCAATACGTACCGATTCCCGCCAGCGTGAGTGCGCAGCCGATGAGCACATTGATAAACTGAACCAATCTCCGGGTAAACACTTCTTTCAGTGTAGTCACCCGCTCTCCCATGCCGGAATACAACTACGGATACCGGTTCCTGCTTGTCGGACTGATCGTCGGCATGAACGGCTTCTTCGCCGCGGCTGAAGTCTCACTGCTCAGTTCGCGCCGTTCGCGTCTGCAACAACTCGCCGATGACGGAGACAGCGGCGCCAAGGCCGCGCTGGAGTTGCTCGACAACCCTGGACGCCTGCTTTCGGTTGGTCAAATCGGCGTCACGCTTTGTAGTCTTGGCCTCGGCTGGGCGGGCGAGGAGACGATCCACTCGCTGTTCACGGCGCTGTTTCACCCGCTGATTGTTGCGATTCCCGGCGGCGTTATCGACATCGTATCGGTCGTCCTGGCGTTTGCGGTGATGACCTACATGCATGTCGTCATCGGTGAAGTGGTGCCGAAGAACATCGGCATCGAAACCGCGGACCGTTTCGCCGTTCTAGTCGCACCGATTCTCGTCTTCATCGGCAAACTGGCGTCGCCGCTTGTGAAACTCATCGACGGTTCGGCGATGCGCATCTCGCGCCTGCTGGGACTGAAGGGCGAAATTGAGAGCGGCGTGCACTCGGTGGAGGAATTGAAGTTCATCATTTCTTCGTCGCGCAAGGAAGGCGAGATCGAACGCTTCCATGAAGCGGCGATGCAGAAACTGCTCGACCTTGAGAAGTATTCGGCAAGTGAAATTATGGCGCCGCGCAATTCGATGATTTCGGTGCCGGAGAGCGCGACGCTTGAACAGTTACTTGTTGCCTTCAACGAGCACCAGTTCTCGCGACTGCCGGTGTACGAGACGAGCCCCGATCAGATTATCGGCATCGTGCACTTGAAAGACTTGGTGCAGGTGTTGATGCAGCGCCAAGGCCCGCGTTTTCGACTTCGCAACGTGATGCGGCCGCCGATTCTGGTGCCGGAGACGAAATCGCTGGCGGACCTCATCGACGTTTTCCGCGCGAATCACACGCACATGGCCATCGTCGTCGATGAACATGGTTCCACGACCGGCGCGGTGACGCTTGAGGACGTGCTGGAACAGGTTTTCGGCGAAATCGAAGACGAGCACGATATATCAAGACCCAAGCCCGACGCGGCGGCTGTATCGGTCGAGGTCGAAGGCAACATCAACGTCCCGGATCTGGCGAACCAGTTCGGCATCGCGCTTCCCGCCGACGGCGGATACGAAACGCTCGCCGGATTCCTACTCTCCAAGATCGGAGATCTTCCAGCAACAGGAGCATCCATCGAACACGACGGCCGCCGGTACGTAGTTTCCGAGATGGCGCGGAATCGGATCGCGAAGGTTCGGATCGACAAACTGGCATGAGACTTGTCGACGAAATCCGCGCCGAATTGGTCGCTCACTCCGAGCCGCACAAACTGCCTGTAATGCAGCGGTTCTTCAAGGAACCCATCGACGCCTACTGCACGTACACGGTCCATGTCCGGCGTATTGCGAAAGAGCGAGCGAAGGAGTTCGCGGCGCTCGGCGGAAAGCAGCGCGACGAAGTCACCGGCGCGCTTTGGCGTTCCGGAAAATTCGAGGAAGGCGCGGTGGCCATTCAACTCTACGCGGGGCTATTGAAGCGCTCTGACGAAGGCGATTGGAAACGCTTCGAACGCTGGCTCGATCGCTACGTTCACGACTGGGCGCACTGCGATGCGCTTTGCGCCGATGTGCTGGGGCCGCTGCTGATTCGGCATCCGGATTGGATCGCCGCGCTGAGTGAGTGGGCCGCTTCGAAGCGAACTTACAAACGCCGCGCGGCGCTGGTGGCTCCGCTGAAGGGCATTCGCAAGGGGCTCTTTCGGAACGAGGCCGAGTCGCTTTACGCCGCCGTCGACGGTACGGCGGAAGACATTTTGAAGAAGGCGTTGAAGTGGCTGCACGTGGAATTGAACGGGAGGAAACGATGAATTGGACACGACGGCGATTACTTGGCGCGAGCGCCGCGACTCTCTTCGGGCAACAACCGGCCGGCCGCCGCGAGTTGTTCGTCGACGACGCTTTCATCGAATCCATGCGAGGCGCCGAACTGCGCCTCGGCGCGCCCGAGGCGCGCGAGATCGTGTTGCGCCTCGACCGTCCGCACGAAGGCCCCTTCAGCGCCTATTTCACGGTTTTGCATGACGACGGCCGCTATCGTCTCTACTACCGCGGAGTTCGCGAGGCGGGTCGCGATGGGAGGCCTGGCGAATCGACCTGTTACGCGGAGTCGCTCGACGGCGTTCACTTCGTGAAGCCAACCGACAACATCATCCTCCGCGGCCAGCCGCCGTTTTCACACAACTTTTGTCCATTCATCGATCGCAATCCTCGCGGCGGCGCGCGTTACAAGGCCATCGCGGGAATCGCATCGAGCGGCCTGCGGGCCTACATCTCGGACGATGGTTTCCGATGGCGTACGCTGCGCGATGAACCCGTTTTCGGTGCGACGAAACTCTCCATGTTCGATTCGCAGAATCTCGCGTTCTGGTCCGAGAGCGAAGCCTGCTACGTTTGCTACGCACGCCAATTTCGCGATCGTGTTCGCTCCCTGGCCCGCGCCACCAGCGCGGACTTCGTCAACTGGTCGCCCTTCGCGTCCGTCGATTTCGGCGACGCGCCCGTCGAGCACCTCTACACAAATCAGATCCACCCCTACTTCCGTGCGCCGCACATCTACACCGGCATCGCCGCGCGCTTCATGCCGGGCCGTCAAGTGCTGACCGCCGAGGAAGCGAAGGAAACGGGCGTGCATCCCGACTACTTCAAAGACACCGCGGACAGCGTGCTACTCACCTCGCGCGGAGGCAACACGGTTTCACGCTACTTCCGCGACGCTTTTCTGCGGCCCGGCTACGGGCTCAACCACTGGGTGAGCCGCGACAACTACCCCGCCCTGAACATCGTCCCAACGGCCGAACACGAGATGAGCTTCTATGTGAACCGGCACTACGGCCAGCCTTCCTCGCACTTGCAGCGATTCGTACTGCGCACCGATGGCCTGGCCAGCCTGCATGCGGGTTGGCGCGGGGGCGAGATGGTTACGAAGCCCTTCGTAGTCAACGGCGAAAGCCTTCAGCTGAATTTCGCGACGTCGGCGGCGGGCGGAGTTCGCGTCGAGCTGCAAGATCCCGACGGCGCTCCCTTGCCGGGCTTCGCGCTCGGCGATTGCGTGGAGATGATCGGCGACCGTATCGATCGCGCCGTGCGTTGGAAATCGGGCGGCCCGATCCCCAAGGGGCCGGCGCGCATGATGATCGCGCTGCGGGACGCCGATGTCTACAGCTTCAAGTTCGCTTCGCGCTGAAGCACCGCGCCCACCGGCAGCATTTCGACGTGCGGCAACTTCAATAAACGCGCCAGCAGAGAGGTGAGGAACGCCGACGACATCGGCCCCCACCCTTCCTCGTCGAGTCCATGCGCGTTGAAGACGAACCATCCGCCTGCCGAGACCAGGAACTTGTCGATTTCGGCGGCTACGAATGCATCGCAGTTGCCCGGACCGAACGAAACACAGCCGGCTCGCCTCCTCCGTGGCAGCGGATTAACGACACCGCCGCGCGTGCGTATCCCGAGATATTTCGACAACGCGTACTCGTCGAGCTCCGCGTTCGATGCGTTGTAGGCGAAGCTGTAGATCGACTCGCTCGTTTTGAAGCCTTCAAGGTTTCGCTCGAAGTACGCCGTGCATTTATCGATCAGTTCCTTCGCTTGCGCGAGCGGAAGGTCGGTCAGGCGCGCGTGGTCGTAGGTGTGCGCCATCACCTCATGCCCGCGCCGTTTCAATTTGTTCCAGTCGTCGAAGCCGCCGAGCGGCACATTCGTGTTGGCGCCGCCGCTGGCCAGCCGGCCAATGTCGAACTGCGCCGTATGACCGATCGCGATGACGTTCAGACACGCGCGCAGGCCGAGGCTCTCATGAATCTCCGCGATTTTGTAGAACGACTTCTTGAAGCCGTCGTCGAAGCTCAGTGAGACGATGTGCGTCTTGGACGGCGGCGGAGCGGCCAGACTCAACGCGCTCTGCACGAACCGCCGCCGGATCATCGCATCTCCGCGAGCGCGCCCATTAATGCAACACCGGCATCAAGCACCGGCGCCGCCATCGGATGGCTGCCGAAGGCGCTCATCGGTCCCTGCCCAAAATGCAAACCGCTTCCGGTCAACACGCTAATGCGCATCGATCCCGCCGGCGGCGCGGGCGGCCGTTCGCCGTCATGTACGCCGATGTTCTCCGCAATCGGCTTGGCACTTTCGATCAGCGCCGCCGCCAGTTCGGCGACGGGTCCTTCCCCGCCTTCCCAAATCACAACGTTGCCGCTGTGGTGTAAGTAGCGGGCGCGGCCGTCTCCAAACGCGGCAAGCACGTCGAGGCCCTCATCCAGGCCGACTTCGAGGATCACACCCCGAACGTCCAGCGGGCCCGGGGTGTTGGCTGACGGTTTAGCCGCTTCGGCGTACCAGATATCGATCATTGCGGTATTCATACTAGCAAGAGCGCAAACAGCGCCGGAAGTTTTTCACCGGGCCGCATTAATTGACGCCCTCCAGCTCATTCATCAAATCCACGGCGGCGTTGAAAACGGGATGATCGTTGAACTCGTCTATCGGCCCATGGGCCCGATGCCCGCCGGCCCCTGTATATACCGAGATGCGAATCGTTCCATCTTCCGGCGCGGGAAGCCGGCCGCTGTGGGGTTCCGCGACAGTTTGCGCAATCGGATTGGCGCGCTCCAACGTCTCCGCGATGAAACGCGCGCGCCCGCCGGCAAATGCCGCAAGTACGTCAACTCCGACATCCAGGCCGACCTCCAGGATCACGCCGTACATTTCTGTCCGCTGTTGCGTTTCCGACGCAGGCTTGGCGGCCTCTTCGAACCAGTAATCGACGATTGGATTGTCTCCGCGCATCGATCTACCAGTTGAAACGAACGGCCAATTGAATGCGCCGGGGCGGACGAGCCGCCGTCGGTTCGAGGAAAAGCGGATCGGTCTGCGTCGTCGCGCCAGCCCCATCCCATCGCGTCGATTGCGAAATTGCGCTGTGCTGCGTGTGATTGAACGTGTTGTAGGTCTCGAACCGCAACTGCGCCGTCATCCGTTCGGTCCTCAGCCGGAAGTTGCGATAGAGCGAAATATCGTGGTTTAGGAATCCGGGGCCGCGAAACGTGTTATTGCCGAGGTTACCGAACTCGCCGCGCGCGGGCGCGCGGAAACGCGTGTCTGGCGGCGCCGTGGGATCGATCACAACAAGCCGCGCCGTCTGGCTGCCCGACCCGCTGATATCGGCGCCATTGATCAACGTGTAGCCCGGCGTGAACGGGGCGCCCGATTGGCCACGCGTGATGCCGGAAACCTGCCAACCTTTGACGAGAGCGTTCCGCTTGAACGGCATTGTCCAGTTGTAGTTGAGCGCGATCACCTGCGTGCGGTCGTAATTCAGCGGACCGTAGTGCCAGGCACGCGGCGAGAAGAACGGACTGACCGTGAAGCCATCGCTGGGCGATGTACCCAGCGCTTTCGAAAACGTGTAGCTCGCGCCCCAGTTGAAGTTGCGGCCGAAGCGTTGCGTGAATCGCATCTGCGCCGAGTTGTAGTTGGAGGTCGCCGCGAATTCGTAGAGCAGGATGTCGCCGCAGCCCTGAATCGGCCGCAGGAAATTCGCCGGCAGCGCGTTGTTCGGGCGGGCTGGATTGCGGTTCTGCGGATTTACTTCGAGGTGCGTCGCATACAGCGGAATCGGGTTGATGTTGCGCTGCCACAACTGATGACGGCTGAGCGATCCCACATACGACGCATCGAGCAGCGTACCCCGTCCAATCTGCTGTTGGAAGCCAAGCGAGAAGTTGTACGTTGTCGGCATCGGATTATCGCCGAATATTCCGCGCACGGTGGCCGACGGCGCCAACACGCCCGATCCTTGTGCTTGCTGCAGTCCGTTCAGCGTGCCGTAGTAGACGGCCGGTGAGAAGATCGACGGCGGATTCGGCAGCATGTTGTAAGCCATGTTGCCCTGGATGCGGTCAAAGAAGACACCGGCGCCGCCGCGGATCGCGGTGCGGCCCTTGCGGAACGGATCGTAGGAGAAGCCGAAACGCGGCGCCATCATTATGGCCGGGATGTCGTAAAGCCCATTCGGAATGCCGTTGCCCGCGCGCACCATGCCAATGGCCTGCGTGCCGACGCCCGGCGCATAAGTGCCGATGAAGCCCTCGGCAAACGTTCTGCCCGAGGCCGGATCGAGCGCTACGGTGCGGCCAGCCGCATCGAGCGCGGGCCGGAGCAACACGGGCGCCTTCGTCTCGTCGTAGGCCGATGGAAGAAAGGTGTGCAGTTGCAGGCCGCGATCGTAAGTCGGAGGATTTGCATAGAACCGCACGCCGAAATCGAGAAGCAGATTCGGCTTGGCGCGCCACGCGTCCTGCGCATAGAATTCGAAGTTGCGGAAGAAGTAATTGCCGCGCGGCCGCGCGTTGGCCTCGGTGTAGCTGTCGAAGGCGCCGATGAACGCGTTGGCGTATGCGAAGCCTGTGTCGTATTCGTTCAACGCATTGCTGTTGAAGCCGATCGATCCGCGCGTTGCGGCGTTGGCGCTTTGGTCCTTGCGCGTCTTTTCGTAATAGAAGCCGAACTTGAACTGATGCGTCTTCCAAATCTTGCTCAGGTTGTCGGTGATGGATATGATCAGATTCGCGTTGTCGTAGGGCGTTCCATCCGACATCGACGGATTCGCCCAATTCTGCACCTGACTGAAATTGATGTTCGGCAGGAAGTTGCCCGCGTTCAACCCCGGATTCCACTGCGGCAGATCGATGCCAAGCGCTTTCCGGTCGACCTTTTCCGGGTCACGCGGATAGTACCAGAGCCGATTCTGGCTGACGCCGCCGGACAGTTCGTTAAAGATCGTCGGCGACACCGTCCAGGTCGCACGCAAAGTCGCGCCGCGGCCGGGCTGGCGGAACACGACGGGTGTAAGCGGAAAGTTCACGGAACCGGTTACCCAACTGCCCCACGGGACTTCCTGTCGATCGGCCGTGTTGCTGACGCGTAGATTCGTCTGCAGTTTCGCGTGCGGCTGATAATCGACGCGCAAGATTTCGGTGCGCCGCGGATAGCTGCCACTTGCCGCCGAGATGAAGTTCCACTGATAGCGGCGGCTTGCGGCGGGGTCGACGTAGTTCGGCATCGGGAACAAGTTCAAGATGCGCTGGCGGAGCGGATCCATGCGCGAGGCTGGGACGATATTGCCTGGGAACTGCATCTTGGCGCCGTTGGCGGCGCGTTCGCTCAGCGGATCGCGCACAATGCGCAGGGCGCCGTTGGTGTTACGGGATTCCGAGAAGTCGCCCGCGCGTTCCAGTGCGGTCGGGACAGTGACGGTCCTCGTGCCGAACTCGACGAACTGACGCTGAAACTCTTGCGACCAGAAGAAGAACAGTTTCGATTTGTCGCGATTGAACTTGCCGGGAATGTAGATCGGCCCGCCAAGTGTGTAGCTGCCGATGTTGTAGCGATACGGCTGCCGCGCAACACCGCGTTGATTGTTCAGCCAGTTATTGGCGGCATATCGTTCATGCCGGTTGTACCAGCCGAACGAACCGTTCATTCGCTTGCCGCCGCCGCGCGTGACGATCGTAATGGCGCCGCCCGAATTGCGTCCATATTCAGCCGCGTAGTTCGATAGCAGCACTTTCACTTCGCCGACGGAATCGAGCGATGGCATCGAATGCGTTGAGCCGTTCGATCCCGTATCAAGCGTTGTAATGCCGTCAATCGCCACGTTCTTCGCATTGTCGCGGCCTCCAGCCAGGAACAGGCCATGCAACGACGTTTGGGATGGCGACTCGCGGCCTTCGCTCGTATCGACAACGCCGGGCATCAGCGCCAGCGCGTCGAACACGTCGCGGCCGCGCAGCGCCAAATTCTGAATGTCGTCCTGCGTCAAAGCGCTTGATTTTTCGCTCGACGCCAACTGCACCTGCGCGACATCGGCGATGACGGAAACCTGTTGCGAAACCTCGCCGACCTGTAGCCGGATGCGGCCCAGCGTGCGTTGATCACCCGAGTTCAGCGCGATGTCCGATTGCTCGTATTTCTTGAAACCGGTTTTTTCGACATGGATCGTGTAGCTGCCCGAGGTCAGGTCTGGAAACGCGAAGAAACCCGATTGGTTAGTGACCGTTTCGCGCTTGAAGCCGGTGCGCGCGGCGGACACCTGCACCGTCACGCCCGGCATTGCGGCATCGGTGGAATCGACCACCGTTCCCGACAGACCGGCGGAGATGTTTTGCGCGTAGGAAAGCGCGGCCGCCAGCAGACCCCAAACGAAGCGTTGCATGATCGGCAGGATAACAAAACGTCAAGCTACAATTTGGGACATGAGCGTGAAAACACTCGCCAGCGTCGAGAAGTATTTGCGAACGTCCTTCGACAATCCGGACAAGGAATACCGCGACGGAGATCTGGTGGATCGCGCTTTGCCGGACAACCTTCATTCAAAAATCCAGGTTTTCCTCTGTGTGTTCTTTTTCGCGCTCCGCAAAACCGCACGCTTATTTCCTCGCTCGGAGTTGCGCGTAAAATTAGGCGACGGCCTGTACTTGATCCCTGATGTCGCCGTGTTTCACGGCAATGAACCAGTCGAACTTGTGCCGTCACATCCCCCGCTCATCGCAATTGAGATTCTCTCGCCGGACGATTCGATGACCGCCGTGCGGGGAAAGCTGGAAGACTACCGAAATTGGGGTGTGCAGCATGTCTGGCTCATCGATCCACATTCGCAACGTCTTTATACCTTCGACCGCGGCCTGCGAGAAGTCGCCGAACTGACAATCCCGGAACTCTCCATCACCGTTCCGAACGCGGAGTTGTTCGAGTAGTTATCTGCCCTCGACAATCTCCAGCCCAAAAAGCTTTCCGGTGATTAACCCGCTCTTGGAGCGCCCGCCCTTCCACAAGTCCCACTTCGGATCCGCATAGCGCGCAAAGAACGCGTCGAGCTTTTCCTTCAGTTCCGCGCGGACGCCGGCATGCCGCGCATCGTCGATCCGATTCATCCGCTCGCCGGCATCGGTTTTCAGGTGATACAACTCATTCGGCGATTCATGAATGCGCTCGATGTACTTCCATTCCGGCGTTCGAACAGCGCGCACATTCTCGAACTCGAAGTACACCGCGTCATCCCAGTCGCGCATCGCCTCGCCCCGTAATGCGCCCGCAAAACTGCGTCCAGGTGACGCCGCGGGTTTCCGACCCAGTCCCATGTAGTCGAGCAACGACGGCAACACATCATAGGTGCTCACCATCTCCGCCGCCCGATGCCCCGCCGCCGTTTTTCCGCGATGCGACACGATGAGCGGTATCGACATTGTCCAATCGAATGCCGTCAATGGGCGGGTATGATCACCCATGCCCCAGAAGCCCGAGTGGCCGCCGGCCAGTCCTTGATCGCCCAGAAACACAACGACGGTGTTGTCCCGCACGCCCTCTTCTTCCAACGCCGCGAGTATGCGTCCGACGCCATCGTCGATTCCGCTGATCTCGGCGGCATACTTGCGCCGAACCGCCGGATCGCGCATCCAGGCAACATAGTTGTGATTCCACGGATGCGCCTCGTCGCGCGGCATCGACGGAAGTTCTTTATCCGCGTAGTACGCCGCGTGCCGGTTGCGAATCGGCTCCTTCATCGAATTGCCCAGCCCGTACGGCCCGTTGTACGCCAAGAACAGAAAAAACGGATTCGCCTTGTTTTCTTTGATGAACCGGACGCCGTGATCGGTCCACAAATCCGTCAGATACCGCGGTTCTTGGCGGATTTTTCCGGCTTCGATCACCGGCTGATCGTAGAAGCCAAGCGAGTTGCCGTGGGGCATCGTGATCCAGTGGTCGAAGTGATCCTGCGGCGTGAGATTCGCGCCGAGATGCCACTTGCCGCTCAGCGCCGTCCGGTAACCGTTCCGCTTCATGATCTTGGGCAGCGTTTCAAACTCGGCCAGCGTGTAGTAGGCACGCGGCCCGACCTGTGCGCCATTCGCGGCGAGATATCGATGCACGCCATGCTGCGACGGCATCAGGCCGGTCAATAAACTCGCGCGCGTCGGCGAGCAGACGGCGTTGTTCGAAAACGCGCGCATGAATGTCACGCCCTCGGCCGCCAGGCGGTCGAGCGCCGGAGTCCGCATGTCGCGATTGCCATACGGTCCGATCGACCAAGCGCCGTGATTGTCCGTCAATATGAGGACAAGATTGAGTTTGCGCGTTTGCGCGGCGGCGACGAGCGAGCCGCAGAAGGCGCGTCGGGTCAGCATGGAGTCCATTATCGACTACAATCAACCCATGAACCGCCGCCAGTTTCTCGCCTCCTCCTCGCTCGCCTTTCAAGCCGAAACCAAACCCAAACGCGTCGGACTAATCGGCACAGGCTGGTACGGCAAGTCCGATCTGCTGCGCCTCATCCAAGTCGCGCCGGTGGAAGTCGTCTCGCTCTGCGACGTCGACAAGAACATGCTGAGCGCCGCCGCCGACATCGTCTTGCAGCGGCAAGCCTCGCACAAACGCCCTCGCCTGTTCGCCGACTATCGCGAGATGCTACGCGAGAAGGATCTCGACATCTGCCTGATCGCCACGCCCGACCACTGGCATGCGCTCGCCGCCATCGAAGCCATCAAAGCCGGCTGCGATCTCTACTTGCAGAAGCCGATCTCGGTCGACATCGTGGAAGGCCAGGCCATCCTCGCCGCCGCGCGCAAATACAACCGCGTCGTGCAAGTCGGCACGCAGCGGCGCTCGACGCCGCATCTGATCGAGGCGAAAGAGAAGTTCCTCGACACCGGCGCGCTGGGCAAAATCGCCTACGTCGAAATCTACTGCTACTACCACATGCGCGCAAAGGACAACCCGCCCGACGGGACCGCACCCGCCCATCTCGACTACGAGATGTGGACCGGGCCCGCGCCGATGCGGCCGTACAATCCGCTCGTTCATCCACGCCGCTGGCGCGCGTTCATGGAGTACGGCAACGGCATCATGGGCGACATGTGTATCCACATGCTCGACACGGTTCGATGGATGATGGGCCTCGGGTGGCCGAAAACGATATCGTCGACCGGCGGCATCCTAATCGACAAAGCGAGCAAGGCGAACATAACCGACACGCAATCGGCGACGTTCGATTTCGGCGATGTCAAGGTCATCTGGACACACCGCAGTTGGGGCACGGCGCCCGATCCGAAGTATCCGTGGGGCGCGACTATTTACGGTGAGAAAGGCACACTGAAAGCCGGCGTAATGGGTTACGACTTCATCCCGGCGGGCAAGGGCGAGTCCATCCATAAGGACGTACAGTACGAGCTCGATCAATACCCCGAAGACAAGACTGAGGCCGAACTTGAAAAACACGTCGCGCCCGCGATTCGGGGGCATATGCGCGATCTGCTAGGGGCCATCGAGAAGCGGTCGAAACCAGTCGCCGACGTCGAGCAGGGCTTTATCTCATCTTCAAGCTGCATCCTTGCGAATATCTCGCAGCAACTCCGCGGACGCGCGCTTCGCTGGGATGCGGCGGCGGGAAGAGTCACCGGCGACAACGAGGCCAATAGGCTGCTCGCGCGCCCGTATCGCAAACCGTGGACACATCCTGGAGTTGTCCCCAAATCTGAGACACGAGTCTAGACACACAAAAATTCCCAAAGGAGAATTTGAGTCATGTCCGTGTCACGAAGAAAGTTCAACCGCGAGTTCAAGCTC
>VFZW01000111.1 GCA_016871055.1 Acidobacteriota bacterium | reverse complement strand
CGAGTATTTACATGGGTATACAGAACAAGGCAAAAAAACGCGCAACCCACGCTGTCTGAGAACCTTGCGGTGAAAACTACTGCTTATCGGCGGGGGAACTTCGGGCTAAACGATTCCCGTCAGCTTCGTATCCGCCGTCGGGAACGATCCAAGGCCCGCTTTCAGTACTTCGTCGGAGAGGGTCAAGTAGAGATCGCCAAGAGTGCCGGTGGTGCGCGTGTGGAGGCCTGTTTTAAGTCCGCCGGCGTGGCCGGCAAGAAGCACGGCGAGATTGTTGTTTTTGTGAGCATTCGCCTCGGCGTGTTCGTGGACGAACAGCAACAGCGTATTGTCGAGTACGTTGCCGGCGCCTTCGGGCGTCGCCTTCAGGCGGCCGACCAGATAGGCGAACTCCTCGACGTGCCAGCGGCAAATGTCGCGGAGTATGCGCATGCCGCGCGGCGTCTCGACGCCGCCGTGTGTGTACTCGTGGTGCCGCTGTGCGGTGTGGCCGAGCCACGGGAATCGCGTGAGGCCCTGACATTTGGTCAGCATATAGGACGCGATGCGCGTCTGGCCGCTGGCGAAGGCGTGAGCGATAAGGTCGCTCTGCAGCTTAGCGATGCGTGGCCAGTCACGCATGTCGCCTGTTTCCTCGGGGCGATTGACCATTGTCCGGTACTCGGGCGGAAGGCTGGCGACGGCGCGTTCGAGTTCGCGGACCGACGATAGATACTCGTCAAGACGGGTTTGATCGGCCTTGCCAAGTTGCGAGCGGACAGCACGGGCGTCGTCGCCGATCGCATCGAGAATGCTCTTCTTGCGGCGCGTCCAATCGGGCTCGTTCTTGCCGAACAGGCGATCGAAGAGCTGATGCGGCAGCATCTCGGGCGGGAGCGGGCGGTCGCGGTCGGCCCAGCTCATGTTTTGTTGAATCGCTTCGCCGAAGGATTCCTGCGAGACGCCGACTTGCAGCGAGCGGAATCGATATTGATCCGAAGTCTTGCGCGCGATCAGTTGATCGAAAGACGCGCCGCCCGCGCCGCGGCCGGTGTAGGCGTGGCCGCTCAGCAGCGCGCTCATCGACGGATAGTGGCTGTTGCCCGGACCGGGAAGCCGCGCCGCCGGACTGTCGAGACCGGTGACGACGTGAATGTCGTTGCGATACGGCGCGAGCGGATGGAGGCAGGGTGTGATCTCGAAGTCCGCGCCGGTTTGGCGCGGAATCCAATACTTCTCCGGGATGCCGTTGCCGTTGAACCAAAAAACGAATCGCGATTCAATCGTTCTCCCATTGGCGTAGGCCGTGCCGTTGGAGTTGAACATCGCCGCCAGCGGCGGAAGACCGAGACGCACCGCGCCGGCCATGCCCGCGCCACGCAAGAAACTTCGACGGCCAATCTGGTTCATTGAGAAGCTCCACCCCGGAAGGTCTCCGAAGTCGCTAACGCAATTATAAGCTCTTGAAAACGGAAACGGGAGGCGGCGAATCGCTCCAGGGCGCGATCGATCACGGCCTGATCCTCAGCCGCTTCCATCCGTCCGTTGGCGAAACGGAAGAGTTGCTTCACGATACAGCGATGGCAGGCGGGTTCGTTGGCCAGGCGCTCTCCGAGTTCTCGCGGTGAAGTGAACGCGGAATTGGAGAGCCCTCGCACTTCGCCGCGTGCGTCGATTGCGATTTCGTAAGCGCTGGGTTTGGTCTTGCGGCGGGTTTTGGTTTCGTCGAAGGTCGGGTAGACGATGAGTTTTTCGACGCCGCGATACCGGCCGATAGCGTCGAACTTCTCCATGCCGAATCCGATCGGGTCGACGAGGGTGTGGCACGTCGCGCAGACCGGATTCGACAGGTGTTCGGAGAGCCGTTCGCGCGCGCCGAGCGGTTTCTCGTCTGTCACCGGAGGCAGCGTGGCGTTGACGCCGGCTGGTGGCGGCGGCACTTGCTGGCACAGAAAATGTTCGCGCACGAAGAGACCGCGTTCGGTGGGCGATGTCTCGGCGGGCTTCGATGTCACGGCCAGAAAGAACGCTTGACCGAGTATTCCAGCGCGTCCGCTGTCTTTGTTGTGAGTAACGCGATCCCACGGTGTGGTCGGCGCGGGGAGATCGTAGATACGCGCGAGTTCGGGACCGAGAAACGTTTCCGTACCGGAGTAGAACTCACGGAAATCGCGATTGTCCCAGACCAGCGAGCGGAACACGCGCGTCGATTCCTCAAGCATCGCGTTGACGAGTTCGTTGGTGAACTCGGGATAGGTGCGGCGCTCGCGGATGGTGTTGCGAAGGCGGTCGAAGCGCAGCCATTGCGCGAGGAAAACGTCCATCGCGGCGCGCGCGCGGGGATCGCGCAGGAGGCGTCGCGTCTGTTTTTCGATGCCGGCCGCGGTGTTCAACTCGCCCGAGCGCGCGGCGTCCAAGAGCACGTCGTCGGGCATCGTGTCCCAGAGAAAATACGACAGGCGGTTGGCGGTGGCGTAGGGCTCCGGCTCGAGGTGGAAGAGAAACTGGGGCGATTGCAGCATCGCCTCGACGACGAGTTGCGTTCCGGCGTAGAACTCCTTCTCCGAAGCGTGCAGCTTGGTGTAGCGAGCGACTTCTTCGCCGTTTAGCGGCCGCCGAAAGGCGCGAGCGCCGAAGCGTCGAATGAATCGATCGCGGCACTCCGCCGATGGCTTGCATTCGACAAGGCCACGCGCGTCGCCGCCCCGGAACGCATTGCGCGCGATCCGTTCGGCGGCGGCCCCGTATGCGGCGGCGAGTACGGGCGACAGCGACTGGCCTTCGGCCTGATTGGTAAATCCGTTGACGAAGTCTTCCTTCGGAAACGCGTCGGCGGGCCGTGATTCTTCGCCGGCGAGGTCTCGCACGGTGCTGTTGTACTGCGAGTGAGTGAGGCGCCGGAGCACAGGTTTCGAAGGACCCAGTTTCGTGCTTGCGATCGCCGCCGTTGCGGGCTGCGTGGCGAGATAATCGACCCACTCGCGCAGCGCTTTTTCCGCCGCGGTGTTTTGTTTGATCCGTTCTCCTCCGGCGTGCGGAGTCCGATTTGTGGGCTTTTGGAAGAGCGGCGAGTTGGCGGGTCTGGCGGCATCGACAAGCGCACGAAGCTGGAGACTAAACGCCCTCACCTCATCCGGCGTTGCGCCCGCGCGAGGAAAACGGAGACGAGTGGTCGCGCCGACGCCGTTGTCCTGGTGGCACATTGCGCACTGGGCGCGTTCGAGGTGCGGCCAGAGGTCGCGGACGAAATCGGGCGCTGCGGACGCGGTACAGGCGAGAACAAGAGTGACGGAGAAGCCGCGCATCGAGAGCCAGTTTATCGCAAGGATGCGGAACTTGGAGCGCCTAAGGCGTTTGTAACTCTTCAACGATCTCGCGCGCCGCGCGGCGAGCGTCGTCGACGGCGCCGATGGGAAAGCTAATCGCGCCTACCTTGGGATGCCCGCCGCCTCCGTAACGTTCGCAGATACTGGCGAGGTTGTGTGTGACGCGGTCGGCCTGCCAGGGGTTCGAACCGACGCTGACCTTGGTCCGATACATCGAAGTACTCACCGACACGGTGTAGATGTTCGAAGGGAACAGATAATACGGAATGAATTTGTTGTAGCCCTCGATGCCGTCTTCGATGAGGTCGAAGAATACGACCCGGCCGTCGGCATGAGAACGCCGGCCGATGAGGTCGATGAGGCCGCGATGGCGCGTGTAAAGCGGTTGATAGATTTCGTCGATCTCACGCAGGGCGATGATTTCGTCGAGCGACTTCGAACGCATGTGGCCAATTATGCGCTGAACGATTTCCGAACCCTTCGCGGACTCGATGACCAGCACTAACTTCATCGCGGCCGCGCCGAGAGCAACCGCTTCCTCGGCGCTCGCGTACTGAGCGCCGTCGATGATGTCGGCCCATTTAACGAGGTCGTCAAGAGCCGGGTTGATGTAATCGAACTTTTCGCGGGCGATGTTGGCGATGAACAGGGTGCAGGACTTGTAGGTGGGATCGAAGAAGTAGTGACCGTTGCGTTGCGTGCGGAAGTGTTCGGCGTCGGCGGGTGAAAGAAAGGCGCTTTGGTGATGGTCGAACCACCAGGTGAGGGACGGACTCGGTGAGTACTTAAAGTCGACAATCGCGTTTTCGTCGCCATCGAACAACGAGTCCTGGAACAGTTGATCGGCGGTGTGTGCCATCCCGGTGTAGGCGAAGGTGGCGGAGGCGTCGATGCGGTCCTGATAGAACTGGCTGAAGAAGGCAGCCGACGCCGCACCGTCGAAACAGTGATCGTGATATAGCACTCGAACGCGTTTGCGCGGCATGGTGGAGGGGAAAACGTATTAGGCTGACACACTGCCGGACTATTTTGCAAGTGCCCTTGTGTCAGCGCCAGCCGTCCTGAAAGAACGCCGGCAGGTGCTGCCGCGTTCCGCAATCCAATTCATCTGTTTTTCCGCGAGCGCGTTCGCCGCTGACGGCGGACTGATCTTTCGACGCCGCCTTCGCCGCGCTGCTCGGCGATCTCGAGCGCTTGAAACTACTCGACCGCACCCTCGTTATCGCCATGGGCGAGTTGGGCCGCACGCCCGGCGGTCTGACGCCGGTCGCGGGCCGCGAACACTACCCCGATACGATGTTCGCGGTCTTCGCCGGCGCCGGCGTGCGCGACGATCTACTCCGTGCTCGGCATCGATTGGTCCAAGCGCATCACCAAGACGCCATCGGGTCGCGATTTTCTCTATGTCGATCCCGCCGCCGGCACCAAGGTCGTCAACTTCCGGGAAGTCTCGGATTTGTTCGTTTGACGAGTATCGTCCATACGCACCTCGTCAACAAGGCCCTCTTGCCGCCCGCCGTCACGCGATAATCGTTCCATGCGAACGCTACTCCTCCTCGTCAGTGCGGCGGCCGCGCAAGAGGTCTCGCAAAGCGGCCTCCTGCTCAAGGCCGAGCGCCCCCTCGTCGCCCAAGCCGAACGCGCCAAGTCCGGCATGGTCGCCAGCGTTCACGAAATCGCCAGCCAGGTCGGCGTCGACGTGATGAAACGTGGCGGCAACGCCGTCGACGCCGCTGTCGCAGTCGCCTTCGCGCTCGCCGTCGTGCACCCGGAAGCGGGCAATATCGGCGGCGGTGGCTACATGCTCGTCCGCATGGCCGACGGCAGCGCCACCGCCATCGACTACAAAGAGATGGCGCCGGGCTCCGCCTCGCCCACGATGTACGCCAACGAAAGCGAATCGCGAGTGGGTTACAAAGCGTCGGCCGTGCCCGGCACCGTCGCCGGCATGGAAATGGCGCACAAGAAGTTCGGCAAACTGCCCTGGGCGCAAGTGCTCGAACCTGCCCGCCGTCTGGCCGCCAAGGGCTTTCCCGCGTCGCAGAGAATGGAGATCATCCTCGCTCTTCAAGTGCCCGTGATGAAACAGTTCCCCGAGACGGCGAAGATCTTCCTGCATGGCGGCGCAACGCCGTTGAAACAGGGCGAACTCGTCGTCCAGCCGGAACTCGCCGCGACGATCACCCGCATCCAAAAGCAAGGCGCGCGCGAATTCTACGAAGGCCGCACGGCTGAACTGATCGCCGCCGACATGAAAGCCAACGGCGGAACAATCTCGCTCGAAGACTTGAAAGCCTACAAAGCCATCGAGCGCGAACCGATTCGCGGCGACTACCGCGGTCATCCAATCTTAGCCATGGGCCCTTCCAGTTCCGGCGGTACTGCGGTCTTGCAGATGCTGAACATCCTCGAAAATTTCGCGATTATGACCGGCGAAGAGGGCTCGTCGCGAGCGCGCCACCTGCATGTCGAGGCCGCGCGCCGCGCCTTCCGCGATCGCGCCGAGTTCTCCGGCGACCCCGCTTTCTTCGACATCCCAACCGCGCGGCTCGTTTCGAAAGACCACGCAAAAGCGCTTTCTGGCACCGTGTCCATGGCCGCCGCCAGTCCCAGCGAACGCGCTGCTGCCGGCGAAGCCAACGAATCCGGCGAGACAACGCATTTCTCCGTGATCGACGCCGCCGGCAATATCGTGTCGAATACCTACACTCTGAACGGTTTCTACGGTTCGCAGGTCATCGCCAAGGGCACCGGAGTGCTGCTGAACGACATCATGAGCGGCTTCGGCACGCTGGGCCGCAACGCCATCGCCGCGAGCAAGCGCCCCGTCTCGTCGATGAGCCCGGTCATCGTGCTGAACAAGGACAACTCGCCATGGGTGGCGCTCGGCTCGCCGGGGTCGCAGACGATCCCGAACACGGTCCTGCAAGTGATCACCAACATGATCGACTTCAAGATGTCGCTTCGCGATGCCATCGAATACCCGCGCATTCACCACCAAAACCTGCCCGACCGCATCGAGGCCGAACCGGCGGCCCTGGTGGCCGACGTCGCCGAAAAGTTGAAGGCGATGGGTCACAAACTGCATCCTGCCCTGCGCTCGCAGGGTGATGTGCATGCGGTTGCGGTCGAGCCTGGCACGCGGATGCGCCTAGGCTGGTCCGACGGACGTCGCGGCGGAAAAGCGATCGGTTACTAAGGCTTGGCGACCAGCGCCTCACGCCGGACACGGTTCGCTTCCAAATAATCCGAAAGCTTCATCGGCACGGCGGAACCCTTCTCCATTTGCCGTTGTACCGCCTTCTGATACCGCCGCAGCGTTTCCCGCTTCTGACCGTCGCGCAACTCGCAGGTCTCAATGTCCAGGAGAATTTCTATCTCCCAGGGCCGAAATGTATTACGAACCAACTTCCCTTTTAGCAGATCATTCATTAGCCGATTGAACTGCGTCAGGATCGCCTCGGAGTCAAGCTCCCGGACAAAGTCGGAAATGTGGTTGGTCGGACTCAAGTCGTGTTCCTGGTACTCTTAGTCGGTCCCGTACGGACCAAGCGCACCCTCAATCATCTTACAATAGGCGCAAGATGCGCGCTCTATTGCTTTTCACTCTACTCGGACTCAGTATTTCCTTAGCTGCCGTCCCGGATGCGGACGAACGCAAACATAAGTTAATCGATACGAATACGATTTTCTTCGACAGCGACTTCAAAAATTGGCCAGGCGATTTAACCCGCACCAAGTGGGAAAAACGCCGCGCCGGCTTACAGAAGCAGATTTTGGTCGCCGCCGGCCTCGATCCGCTTCCGGCCAAACGCACGGCGCCAAGGGCGATTATTTCCGCTAAGCAATCTTTCGACGGCTTCACCGTAGAAAACGTGCTGCTGGAGACCAAGCCCGACCATTGGCTTGGTGGCAACCTCTTCCGACCGGTGAACGCAAGCGGCAAACGTCCAGCAATCGTCAGTCCCCACGGCCACTGGAAAGCCGGTCGGCTGGAGCAAACCGAGACCGGCAATATTCCGGCGCGCGGAGCGATGATGGCGCGCATGGGCATGGTCGTTTTCAATTACGACATGGTTGGCTACAACGACACGAAACAAACGCCGCACGCATTCGGAAACGAGCTTTGGAACTGGGGGCCGCTCGGTTTGCAACTCTGGAACTCGATTCGCGTTGTGGACTATTTGTCGTCGCTGCCCGATGTCGATGCGTCGAAGATCGGCGCCACCGGCGCTTCCGGCGGCGGAACACAGGTCTTTCTGCTCGCCGCGGTCGACGATCGCATCCGCTGGGCCGCACCGGTGAATATGATCTCGGGAATCATGCAGGGTGGCTCTCCATGTGAAAACGCGCCAGGTCTTCGCATCGATACCTTCAATGTCGAGATCGCCGCGTTGATCGCGCCGCGCCCGCTGCTAGTGGTCGCGGCCACCGGCGACTGGACTAAAAACACGCCCCGCGACGAGTTCCCCGCCATGAAGAAAATTTACGCCTTCTACGACAAGGCTCCGGAAGTCGAAAGCGTGCAATTCAACGCCCCGCACAACTACAACCAAGCCAGCCGCGAAGCCGTCTACGACTTCTTCGCGCGGCGAATTTTGGGCCATTCAGCCGGGCCGAAAGAATCGAACGTGCCGCGCTTTAGCGAATCCAGCATGCTCGCCGCGCCCAGTGGATTACCCGCTGGCGCGCTCGACGCCGCCGCGCTTCTCGCGCAACATCAGGCCGCCGCGAAAGCCGTGCCGCCCTCGCGCGAGAGACTCCGGACCGCCCTGCACGTCGAATGGCCCACGCAAGTCGAAGCCATGCAAAACGGCGCCAACTTCGTCCTCAGCCGGGGTCGCGATCGCGTCGCAGTCCGGCGCATCGGTGGCAAAAACGCGGCGGTTATCGTCATCGATCCAGCCGGCATCGAAGCCGCCGCGAAAAACCCCGTCATCGTCAAACTGGCAAGCGCCGGCAATGCCGTCTATCTGATCGAACCCTTCCGCCGCGCCGTACCCGACAAAGCCCGCTATTACCACACGTTCCAGCGTTCGGAAGCGTCCAACCAGGCGCAGGATCTGTTGACCGTGCTCAGGTGGCTGGAAAACGACAAACCTACTCTGCTCGGCCTCGGTGATGCCGCCGTATGGGTCCGCGTCGCCGCTGCGATGTCGCCCGCTCCTCCCAAAATCGCGGGAGAAGTCAGCGGGTTCACCGGCAGCGACGCCGACTGGCAACGCGTCTTCCCTGCGCCCGGAATTCAATGGGCCGGAGGCTGGGACGCAATCAATCGGCTGTCGAAGAAATAGCCGCTATTTATACGCCACCGCCGCGCTCGATGGCTCAACCAGCGGAATCACTTCGAATCGCTTGAACCCAACTTCGCAACACCGTCCCCTAAAGTCCGCGCCCGAATAATCGAACGCATCGCCGAACTCGATCAGCATGTTCAGCGACATCAGCAGTCCCTGCAGATTCCGCCGCCGCTCATCGTCGATCAGCGCTTCGATTGCGATGAATGCGCCGCCGTCCGGAAGCGCATCATAGGCCGCGCGAATCAGGTGCATCTTCTTCTCCAGATTCCAATCGTGGAGAATCATGGCCATAGTGATGACGTCGGCCTTGGGAAGAGGATCGCGAAAGAAGTCGCCCTTAGCCGTCATGACGCGGTCGCTCAACCCTGCCGCCGCTATGTACTTTTGCTTGACAGGCTCAACCGGCGGCAGATCGAACGAAATGCACCGCAGCGAGGGATGCACGTGGGCCGCTTCGATACAGAGCAGCCCGGTCGCTCCGCCGACGTCACAAATCGTTCCATAGCGCGAAAAGTCGAACTTCGCCGCCAGCGCCTCGAAGTTGAATCGCGACAGCCCCGTCATCGCGCCGAGAAACTGCTCCAGTTTCGGCAACTCCGCGTACAGTTCTTCGAACACTCCTTTCTGGCCGTGCTTGGTCTCGTTCTGCGCCTGGCCGGTCCGCAGCGCTTCCGGTAGGTCGTTCCAGTATTTGAAGAGCCGCGCGTTCAGCATCACCATGATGCCGCCGATGTAACGGGGCTGCGTACTGTCCAAATAGAGCGCGCCGGCCGGTGTATTGAAATACGCCGCCGTCGCTCCGTCTCCTTCCCGCTCCAACACCCCCATCGCCACCAATGAGTCGAAGAAATCCGCGATACCGGGCGGATGCAGGCCAAGCGCGGCGCCCATTTCGGCCCCGGTCATTCGACCGGCGCCGAGCGTCGTAAACACGCCAAATTCGACAGCGGTGAGAAGGACCTTGGACGACCAGAATGCAAATGCGGTTTGGATGATCGGACTTGGGTCGATGTGTGCCATGGGAGAAAAGCGCTTCATCGTATCACGCCGACAATGCCGCTAGAATGGTACTGACCCCCAGGAGGCCGCCCTACTTTGCCGGAGACACAGACCCTACTTGCATTCCTGGGAAACGTGCGCCGCCGCTACGTCACAACCGAGTTGGCCCGCAACGGCATGACGGCGCTGCTGTTCGGCTTCGCCGGCCTCGTGTTGCTGCTGGTTGCGGGCACGCAGATCTTCGACTGGTATTGGCCCGCGCTCCTGTTTATCGGCGCCTTCGCCATCGGCGTCTGGCAGTTCCGCAAGAACCTGCCCGACGAATACCGCATGGCGCAAATCGTCGATCACCGTCTCGAACTGTCCGACTCGCTTTCCACCGCCCTGCATTTCATGAGCGCATCCAGCCCGCTTATCGAAACGCAGCGTGTGCAAGCCGGCCGCCTCGCCGCCACACTCGCGCCCGATGCCGCCGTGCCGATGATCTGGCCCCGCCGTACCACATACGCCGTCGCCGCGCTCGCGCTGGCGTCGTTCACTCTAATTGGTATTCGCTACGGCATCTTGAATACGCTCGATCTCTCCGCCCCGGTTTCCGAAGCCATGATCGACGTCTTCCGCTTCTGGCCCGACGAGACAAAGAAAAAGGCCGCCGGCAAACGCGTCGAAGACCTCACCGAAGAACTAAAGAAGATGGGCATCACCATCGACGAATCGGTGAAAGACGAACTCACCAAGATTGAGATGGCCAAGGAAGGCGAGATCACGACGTCCGATATCCCCGACGTCAACGACATCTCCGACACCGCTCGCGGCGAGAAAGGCAAGGCCTCCACCGAAGGCAAAGGCCAGAACCCTGGCGAAGGCGAAGGTACCGGCGGCGAGGGCGACAAGGAATCGGAAGACGGCAAGGCCGATCCCGATCAGAAGCAGCGCCCCGACGACAAAAACGCCAAGAACGCCAAGCAGGGCCAAAAAGGCGGCGACGGCGCGCAGCAGCAAAATCAGAGCCCCAGCATGATGGACAAAATGAAGGACGCCTTCGCCAACATGATGAACAAGCTCAAGCAGCCCAATCAGGACGAAGGCCAGCAGCAGGCATCGAACCAGAAGGGCGGCGAAAAAAGCGGCGATCAGAAGGGCGGCAAACAAGGCGGCAAGCAACCCGGCAAAGGCGAAAACGCGCCTAATGGCGCCGAGCAGCCCGGCGACGCCTCCGAAGCCGCCGAAAAACAAGCCAACGCCCAAGGCCAAGGCGGCGATAAATCCGCCAGCATGCAGGCCCCGCCCGATGCCAAGAGCGGCGTCGGCAAAGCCGATGGCGACAAGAGCATCAAAGAAGCCGAGCAGTTGCAGGCGATGGGAAAGATCAGCGAAATTCTCGGCAAACGCGCCAAGGAGATCGCCGGCGAAGTGATGGTCGAAGTCAACGGCGGTAAGCAGCAGTTGCGCACGCAGTATGGCAAGGGGGACGCGCAACACTCCGAAAGCGGCGGCGAGATCCACCGCGACGAAGTGCCGCTCCACCATCAGCAGTTCGTGCAACAGTATTTTGAAGAGGTGCGGAAACAGTCCGCTCCCGCTACTCGGAAGCAATAGATGATTCGCTTGCTCATCGCAATCGGTCTTGTCCCACTGGCGGCGCAAGACTGGAAGGCCATTGAAGCCGAGACAATCAGGCATTTTCAGGCGTTGATCCGCTTCGATACCTCCGACCCGCCCGGCCGCGAACAGGAAGCCGCCGACTACGTCAAGCAGGTGCTCGAAGCCGAAGGCATCGCGACCAAAACATTCACCGTCGCCAAGGGCCGGCCGAACATCGTCGCCCGCTTGAAGGGCTCCGGCAAGAAGCGGCCGATTCTGGTCATCGGCCACACCGACGTCGTCGCCGTCGATGCCAAGAAGTGGAAGCACCCCGCCTTCGGTGCCGTCCGGGAAGGCGGTTATGTTTATGGCCGAGGCGCCATCGACGACAAGGACAACGTCGTCGGCAGCCTGATGACCATGCTCATGCTCAAGCGTCTCAACGTGGCGCTCGATCGCGACGTAATTTTCCTCGCCGAGAGCGGCGAAGAGGGACACACCCGCGTTGGCATTCAGTACATGGTGGGCGCGCACTACTCCGAAATCGATGCTGAGTATTGTCTCGGCGAAGGTTGGGGCGCGGTGCGCGAAGGCGGCAAGCTGCGCTACGTCGCCATCGCGACGACCGAAAAGACCCCCTATCGCGCGCAGTTGATCGCGCGCGGTCCCGCCGGTCACGGTTCGAAACCGCTGACGACCAACGCGCTGCTGCGCCTCTCACGCGCTGTCACAAAGGTCTCGGAGTATCGCCCGCCGTTGCGGATGAACGACACCACGCGCGCTTACTTCGAAAAGATCGCGACCATTTCTTCGCCCGAAGACGCCGCCCGCTTTAACGGCCTGCTCGACGCCGCCAAAACCGAGTCGATACAGGACTGGATGCAGGTCAACGACCCCGCCAACTACGCGCTGCTTCGCACAACCGTTTCGCCGACGATCCTGCAAGCCGGCTATCGATCCAACGTCATTCCATCGGAAGCGCAGGCGACGCTCGACGTGCGCCTGGCGCCCGGCGACAATGGCCCTGCGTTTTTCGAAGAGTTGCGCAAGGTCATCGGCGATCCCAGCGTCGAAGTCACCCGCCTGATCCAGGACATCCGCCCGGCAAGCCCCCCGTCGGCGCTGGATAACGAAGCCTACCGCGCCATCGAAGCCGCCAGCCGAAAGGTCTATCCCGGCGTCCCCGCGATTCCGACGATGATGACCGGCGCGACCGACATGGCCAATCTCCGTGCAAAGGGTCAGGCCTGTTACGGCATCGGTCCCGCCCTCGACGTCGAAGATGGCCCGCTCGGCTTCGGCGCGCATAGCGACCAGGAACGCGTGCTCGAATCGGAGCTCCACGATTATGTGCGCTTTCAGTACGAGATCGTGGTCTCGCTGGCCAAGGCCCAGTAGAGCCCGAGCCTTAAAAGGTAATCTTCGCCCCCACCTGTAACCGCCGCGGCGCCGCGCTCACGCCCGCTGTCGAGCCGAACGTGTTCGAAGTCGGATTCCCGTTCGGTGCGCCAAAGTAAACCATATTGAGCACGTTGAACGCATCGCCGGAGAGCACAAAGTTCACGCGCTCGGTGAGCGCAACTTTCTTGGTGATCGATAGATCCCAGTTCTTCACCAGGTCCGATCGCACATCGGGCAGAAACCGCGGTCCGTTCGGAATCGTGAACTCCGGCGCGACCGCAAACGCCGCCGTATTGAACCACGGTTGCGTACAAGCGCAGCGCGGATCGAAGTTCCTCGCGTTGGCGATCGACTCGGCTCGCGGCATCTTCGCCTTCACGCCCGCAACCACATTCGCCCGCGCCGGTTCAGCGCCGGCCAACCGCGACTGCTGTCCGCCGCCCACCGCGATCGCCCTCCCTCGTTCCAACGTGTGCACGCTGAAAATGGTCCAGCCGCCGATAAAACGGTTCTTCCCGAACGGCAGATCGTAGGCGTAGTTGATGACCAGCCGCTGAGGAATGTCCCAGGCCGACACCGACCGCTCCAGCCGCGCGTTGTAAATATCGCGCAGCGCCGAATTATCGTTGAACGCGTTACCGTTGCCGACGCCGCCGATGTCGATCAATTTCGAAATCGTATAGTGCGCGTTTAAACTCAGGCCTTTCGAGTAGCGCCGCTCCAGCTTAAACGTCACCGCGTGATAGATCGAATCGCCGACCGGCGGGCGCAGATAGTTCAAGCTGCCGCCATACGCGTTCGCCGTCGCTGCCGCCGCGAACCGGGGAAACGGCTTCAACAGTTGCATGCGCGGAACGGTTCGCTGTGACAGCAGCCCGCTCGAATATTGGCCGAAAAACGGATTCGGAACCTGTTCGTTCAGGAAAGCGCCGCCGCGTGCGAGATGATCGGGGTGTATCTGATTCAGTTCCATCGACGGAATCGCCAGATGTACGCCGCGGCTCCCGAAATAGGTCGCGTCGATCACCGTGCTCTTGCCGAACTGCCGCGCCAACGCAAAGTTCCACTGTTGTTGATACCCCGCCGGCTGATCGCGCAGTACGATGTTCGCGAACAAGCCCTTGCGGTACGATCCATCGGTCACGCGCGCCGCTCCCGCCGGCGCCGCAAGTCCGCCCGGAAACGGATTGCTCAGCGTGGTCCGCGGCGTGTAATCCGCGTTGGTCACATCGGCGTTGATCGAGTAGTTGAACGGAGTCGTCACCAGACCCGGCTCCAGTCCAAGCGGCAAATAAAAGATCCCGTAGCCGCCGCGCGCGACGATCTGTTTCGGTCCTCGATACGCGAATCCAACACGCGGCCCGAAGTTCGACCGGTTCGCCGCGCGGATTGTCGTAGGATTGCCATCGCCCGTAAATAGCAGCGAACCGCCCTGTTTCGCGGGGTCGAAGTAAGTCAGCCGGTTGTGCGATTCACCCGTGCCGGTTTCGACATCCCATCGCAAGCCCAGATTCAGAGTCAGGTTCTTAAAGATGCGCCAATCGTCCTGGACATACGCGCCCACATAGTGGTGATAGGACGTCAACGCTTCGACGTGCTCGTACGAAAAATTCCCGGTTCCCAGCAGAAAGCTCGCCAGACCATAACCCTGTGTGGGATTCGCCGCCGCCAGATGATCCTGCTGCGTGAAGTTCGCGCCAAACGCATAGCTGCCAACCGGGTTGAAAACCTGGAACGGATAGAAGCGATAGAGCCGGTACTCGCCGCCCGCGCGGACGTTGTGCTTCGCGCGCGTCCAGACGATCTGCGCTTGCAAACCCTGCGTGTCCCGCGGCTGATTGTTGAACGCCCTTCCGCCGGCAGCCGTGAATCCGAACGAGAAATTCGGGTAGAACAGGATGTTCGCGTTGTCGCGAATGTAGGAAGGCAGGCCGAGCGTGGTCGGGTCGAAGCCCAACGTCGCCGACGGAAACTGATTCGCGCGGAAGCGGGTGTAGCTATAGCGGAACACGTTCGACAGCGTTGGCGTGATCTGGTAAGTGTCGTCGATGCCGATATTGCCGAACGTGTCTCTCACCGACGTGGCTTCGGCGAACTGCACGATGCGGCCCGGATTGTCCTGCAGGTTTTCCTGCGTGTTGAGCCGCCCGAACAACCGGTGCTTCTCGTTGAAGAAGTGATCGACGCGGCCGCTGTAAAGGTCGCGGCGGAACTTCTGTTGGTCCCGGAAGAAGTAATTCTGCAGGTTCGTCACCGGCACGCCGGGCCGGTTCGGGGTGGGGTATTCCTTGAGTACATTCAGCGCGATCGCGTTGTGCCGGCTCTGCGGCACGACGTTGTTCGGAAACGGCATCCGGTTGTAGCGGCCATTCACCAACTGCGCCGTCGACGGATCGAACACGCGCACCAGTTGCGGCGTGTTGCCGGCAAGCCGCAGCGTTTGGGAAAAATCGCCGCGCCGTTCGATCTCGGTCGGAATCGTGAACAGGCCCTGAATCGGATCGCGCTCGCGCCGCCCTTCAAAGCTGAAGAAGTAGAAGGTCTTGTTCTTGCCGTTGTACAGCTTCGGAATCAAGACCGGGCCGCCGAACGTGAACCCATATTGATGGCGCTTCACGATCGGCCGCGGATTGCCCACGCGATTCGACGTGTAGCTGTTCGCGTTGAACTCCGTATTCTGGTGGAAGTAATAGGAAGTGCCGTGAAAGTTGTTGGTTCCCGAGCGCGTCACGATGTTCACCGCGCCGCCGCCCGAGCGCCCGAATTCGGCTGAGTAGGAATTCGTTTCAAGCCGGAACTCCTGCACCGAGTCGATCGCCGGCACAATCACCACGCCGTTGAAATCGCCGATCGTATTCGGCGCGCCATCGAGCAACACTTCATTGGTCGACGTGCGCCCGCCGCCCACGGAAAAATTGGCGTCGAACACATTCCGCCCCGAACGGGACGCGCCTACACCCGCCGCCGCGACAACGCCAGGCAGGCTGCGCAGCATGCCCATGACATTGCGCTCAATGAGCGGGTACTGTTCGATGATCTTGGCTTCCAATGTCGCGCCGACGCCCGAGCTCTCCGATTGCAACAGCGGTATCTGCGCCGTGACATCGACCGATGTGGCCGTCGTCGCCGGGCTGAGCGTGAAGTCAAGTGTCGCGGTCTGGTTGATCTCCAGCCGCACGTCCCGCCGCGTCTGCGTCTGAAAACCCGGCGCTTCGACCGTGACCTCATAAACGCCGGGCAACAATAGCGGAATCGAATACTCACCGGTAGCGGCGGAATTCGCCGCCTTCTTCGTCTGTGTGTCGACGCGAACGGCCGTGATCAACGCGCCCGGTGCGGCGGCCTGCGAACTATCGAAAATTGTGCCGGTGATGCGGGCGTTGAAGGTCTGCGCAGACAAGGCTGTGACAGCGAGCAAGGCCGCTGCGAGTCGGAACATAATTTCAGCCTACCGCGCGGGAGCCCCAATCCGATGAAAGTCGCCACCTCCTCCCCACCCCCAAACGCCCCATTTACGCCGACAACCCCACAGAGCCGCGACCGCGAGGGAGCCCCAATGGCCCGCCGCAGGCCGCTCAAAACGACGAAAGTCGCCGCCTCCTCCCCAACCCGAACCATCCCATTTACGCCGACAACCCTACAGAGATGGGATGAGAAGGCCGGCACCACGGAAAGCGATAAGCTTTCAAAGCGCACTC
>VFZW01000110.1 GCA_016871055.1 Acidobacteriota bacterium | reverse complement strand
TGTCGCCGCTCAATACAAGGAAGTCCGCGACCTTCCCCACTTCGAGCGTGCCCTTCCAATCCTCCTCGAACGCCGCGTACGCGCCCGCCCACGTCCAACTGCGCAACGCCTCTTCCCGTGTGAATCGCTCTTCCGGCCGCCAACCTCCTTTGGGATTCCCCTGCAAATCCTGCCGTGCGACGGCGGCGTAGAATCCGTGCAGCGGGTTCGGCTCTTCGACCGGGAAATCGCTGCCGTTAGCCACCACCACGCCCGCGTTCAACATCCGCTTCTGGGCATACGCGCCGCTGATGCGGTCCGGCCCCAACCGCGCCAAAGCCCACCGCATGTCCGACGTCGCATGTGTCGATTGCATCGACGCAATCACCCCCACCTTCTTGAACAACGCGAAATCCGGCAACGCCACGGCCTGCGCGTGCTCGACCCGAAATCGCTTCTTCGAATCTTCCCCAAGCACCTTCACATACGCTTCGAGCACCATCTTGTTCGCGCGGTCGCCGATCGCGTGTGTGTTCACTTGAAACCCTTTCTCCAGCGCCTGCCGCGCCACGCGCTCCACCGTTTCACTCTTCAAAATCATGAGACCGGTATTGCCCGGATCATCGGAATACGGCTGCCAGAACGCGGCACCGCGCGAGCCCATCGCTCCGTCGGCCATCAGCTTAATGCTGCGCACGGTCAGCATCTCGTGCACTTCCGGGCCTTTGGCCAGGAAGGAACTCCACATGCGCCCTTCGCCGCCGATCATCGCATACACGCGCACCGGCAGTTGCCCGGCGGCCAGCAGCTTGCGATACGCGCGCAGGTCTCGTTCATCGATGCCCGCGTCGTGCACCGAGGTGATGCCCAGGCGGGCGCACTCAAGCGCCGCGGCGCGGATACGGGCGACCACTTCGTCGTCGGTCGCATTCGGAATCTTCGACCCCACCAGACCTTGCGCGCGGTCGATCAACACGCCCGTCGCATGGCCGGCTTTATCCCGGACAATCTTGCCGCCCATCGGATCGGGCGTTTTGTCGTCGATGCCCGCGAGTTCCAGCGCCTTCCGATTCACCCAGCCCGCGTGCCCATCGACACGCGTCAAATAGACCGGATGCGCCGGCGCCGCCGCGGTCAACGCGTCGTGTGTCGGGAATTCCCCGCCCCAGTTTGTCTGATCCCAACTGCGGCCGCGAATCCAAGCGCCCCCCGGAAGGCTCGCCGCCCGCTTGCGCACGATCGCCGCGACATCCGCCACCGTCTTCACGTTGCGCAGATCGAACGTCTCAATCTGCAAGCCGAGTCCCTCCATGTGCACGTGGCTATCGATCAGGCCCGGTATGATCGGCACGCCTTTCATGTCGATCGTGCGCGCCGCCGGACCAACCGAATCGCCGATCGCGATGATGCGCCCGTTGCGAATCGCCATCGCGCGCACCTTGCCTTTGCCCGTGTAGATCGTCGCGTTGACGATCGCGAGATCGGCGGGCTGCGCGGCCGCCACTAACGCCGCCAACACCGCTAAAATAGGGAACATGGAAGACAGTATGGCACAGGCCTCGCCGGCTCCTTTATCGGTGGAGCTGCCGGTCTGGAAGAACGCCGCGGCGTGGGTCTGTGCGGTGTTGATCGGCATCTTCTTCATCGGCGCGGGGCTTTGGAAATTGACCGATCACCTCGGCGCCGCCACGCGCATGAATCAGATGCTGGTGCCCGGCGCGCTGTCGGTGCCAACGGCGCTGTTCTTCGGAGTCGTCGAAACGTTCGGCGGCGTGTTGCTCTTCGTCCCGCGCTTCCGCCGTTGGGGCGCGGCCCTTTGCACGGGCATGTTGATCGCCTTCATGGTCTACATGGCGTGGAACTACGCGGCGCTGAAGGGCATGGACTGCACGTGCTTCCCCTGGCTTGAGCGCGCCGTCGGCCCGGCGTTTTTCTGGAGCGATGCCGCGATGATGGCGATGGCTCTCCTCGCGGGCCTGTGGGCGCCGCGCGGCGAAGGCCGCAAAGCCGTGGGCTTGATTTTCGCGTCGATCCTCGCGCTGGCCGGCGTGGCCTACGGCATCACCGAGTCCCGCCAGTCCGGTACGAAGGCTCCCGATTCGATCACCGTCGAAGGCCAGCCCTACTCGCTACAGCAAGGTCGCATCCTGCTCTACTTCTATGACCCCGAATGCTCCCACTGCGACGCCGCCGCCCGCCGCATGTCCAAGCACTCGTGGAAGTCGGTCACCGTCATCGGCCTGCCCACGCGCGTGCCGCAGTTCGCGCAGTACTTCATGGACTCGACCAACCTGAAGGGCAAGAACTCGCCCGATCACGAGTCGCTAAAGAAGCTCTTCCCGTTCGGCGATCCGCCGTATGGCGTCGTGCTCGAAAACGGCCGCATGAAAGCCGGCCTCGCGCGTTTCGATGAGGCCGAGCCGGAAGCCTCGCTGCGCAAACTCGGCTGGATCGAATGAGCGGTTTCTACCGCGTCGCGCAAGGGCTGCGGTTGAGCTCGCTCGGTATCGGCACGTATCTCGGCAATGCCGACGATGACACCGATCGCGCCTATGAAGCGGCGCTGCATGCGGCCATCGACGGCGGCATAAACGTCATCGACACCGCCCGCAACTATCGCCGCGAGCGCTCCGAGAGAGCGATCGCGCGCGCCATCGCCGGACGCAAGCGCGACGAACTGATCCTCTGCACCAAAGCCGGTTACCGCATCGACGGGCCCGGCCACTCGCTCGATCCCGGCTTCCTCGAAGCGAACTTGCACGCCTCGCTCGCTAACCTCGGCGTCGCGCAAGCCGACATCTTCTACCTGCACAACCCCGAAACGCAGAGCGATCTCGCAAGCCTGATCCCGCGCGCCTTCGAACGCTGCGAGGAGCTGGTTTCGCGCGGCCTGATTCGCTTCTACGGCGCCGCGACCTGGAACGGCTTTCGCGCCAAGGACAACGCGATGCAGGTCCACGATCTCGCCGATACCGCCCGCAACATTGCCGGACCCGGCCATCGATTCCGCTTCGTCCAACTGCCGTTTAATCTCGCCATGCATGAAGCGTTCAGCCTGCGCAATCAGCGCGGCGGGACTTCGTTGCTGCAGGCCGCCGGCGAGTGCGGCGTCACGGTGATCGGCTCGGCGACGGTGCTGCAAGGGCGGTTGACGAAGGACCTTCCGCCGCAACTCGCCTCGAAGTTCCCAGGCCTCATGACCGACGCGCAGCGCTCGATTCAGTTCTCGCGTTCGGCGCCCGGCATGACCGTCTCGCTCGTCGGCATGAGCAATACGAACCATGTCGAAGAGAACCTCGCGGTCAAGCACGTCGCGCCGTTAAGCGAGGCCGGCTACTACTCAATCTATGGCAAGTGATCCGGTTTCGATCGCCCTGCCACCGCCCGGCGCCGAACTCGACGCGCTGCTCGCCGCACTGCCCGACACTCCCGCCGTGTTCCTGCTGCGCGCCGCCGATAGCCGGCCGTACTTGAGCAAGACCGCGCTGCTCGGCCGCCGTGTGCGCCGGCTACTGAAGTCGGCGGATCGACTGCGCAGCGCGCTGAATCTGCGCGGCGTTGTCGACACGCTCGAATACTGGTCCACTTCATCTCGGCTCGAATCGGCCACCATCTTTTACGAACAAGCCCGCGAGTACTTTCCCGACACCTACATCAAGCTTTGCAACTTGAAGATGCCCGTGTTCGTGCGTGTCCTTACCGCCAATCCTTTCCCTCGCACGCAGGTAACGACGCGACTCGGCGGGCGCGGCGCGGCCTTTGGGCCTTTCCGCACACGCGCCAATGCGGAAGCGTTCGAGAAGGAGACGCTCGACCTCTTTCAGATCCGCCGTTGTCAGGAAGATCTCGATCCGAATCCCTATCATCCCGGCTGCATCTATGGCGAAATGGGGCAGTGTATGCGGCCCTGTCAGGATGTCGTCGGCCGCGATGAGTACGCCACCGAAGTCGACCGCCTCACCGAGTTCCTGCAAACGCAGGGGCGCTCGCTTTCCGACACCGTCGAACGCATGCGCGACCGCGCTTCGGCCGACATGGAGTTCGAAGAAGCCTCGCGCCAGCACAAGCGGCTGGAGCGGATCCAAGGCGTGTGGAAACTACGCGACGAACTCGCCACCGATGGTGGGTCGATGCATGGCGTGGCCGTCGTAAGGGCCCGCGATCCGCATACCGTGCTGCTGCTGTTCTTGCTCGATGGCGCTTGGCAGACGCCCGTGCCATTCGCCGTCGAGGCCAACGCCGAAAAGCCGGTATCGATGGATCGCCGGCTGCATGAAGTGGTGCATACCTTGCTACCGCGCACGCGCACGGTGCAGGAACGGCAGGAACACATCGCGCTGCTGGCGCGCTGGTATTACTCGTCGTGGCGGGACGGCGAGTGGCTGCCATTTCGGACCTTGCAGGAGTTGCCGTATCGAAAGCTCGTGAACATGATCGCGCGCGTAGCGGGTTAGAGCTTTCGCACGCGCTCCAGAGTTCGGAGAATTTCTGGCTCTTCTTTCAACTCTACAAGCGGCCGCAACTGCTCTTCGATGTACTTCCAGTCCAACTTTTGATGCTGGCGATAGACCGTCGTCTCTACATCTCGGATATCCTGATGCCGGTGCGCAAATAACTTCATCACGATCAAGTCTTCGGCGGAGCACGTTCGAATTTCGACACCGCTATTGAATCGGAAACGCGACGCTCGGCTGACCGCCGACTCCTCGAATGGTAGTGCGCCCATCGCGATATCTGTGCCAACATTGTCCGGCGATCCCAACAGGAGCACGCGAGTTGTTTTCGCAAAATTGGCGTGATCTGCGATCCGCGGAGGAAACGCTGCGGACAACGCTTCAATAAACAGGTCTTCGTGGCCGAAACCAGTGAGAAGCGTCATGTCCACATCGCGTGTGACTCGCGGCTCCGCCCATCGCTGAACGGCCAATCCTCCGATGATGCAGAACTGCCAGCCACGTTTGTCGCAGAACTCTTGCACCATCCGTGCGGTCTCGAAAACTACGTTTTCGGGCGCAGTTTGCTTAGCGATCGCTGCATCTCCACAAGTCCCGATGTCTCGCACATCGGAAGAGTTGCCGCATCATTGAAGGCGCCCGCCAAAACGGCCATAACAGCCACGTTGTCAGCGGCCACGATTTCCTCGCGCCTGATGTTCTCAAGAATCGGCCCAAGTTCTTTCCAGTTCTGAACCCACCGCCGCATCTGCTCGCGCTCGTCCATTCCTCTATTCTACCCGCTGCGAATAGCTCCCCCCGCCCGTCACCATGCGCACGACACGCCCATTTTCCTCGACAAAACGCACGATCTCGCCGACCGCCGTGCCGCCCGTGGGGCTCTCCAAACGAAACGTTCCGTCACCCAGCGGACGCAGCCGCCCTTGCACAGACGCCGCCGCGCCGTTGGGTGTCATCGTGACCAACTCCTTGTTCATCTCGATCACTCGCGTATCGGAGTTTCCACTCCGATACAGCCCGGCGAAGCGGCTCCACGACACATCCCACACCGGCGCCTTCTTTACCGCAGCCGCGCGCCCAACCGCCGCGCCGACCGTTGTCAGCAACTGATCGGCGATCGCGCCTGGCTCGGCGTCATCGCCATTGGTCAACACGATCACGCCGACCTTATCGTCGAGTTGAATGTAGGTCTGCGTCTTGTAACCGGGATACGATCCGCCGTGGCCCACATACACGCGATCCTGAGAGCGCCGCACCGAAAATCCAACCGCGTAACCCGACTGCCAGTTGTTTTCGAGCAGCCGCACGCGATGCATCTGCCGCTGCGCGCCGCGGCTCAGGATGCGCGGTTGAAACTGCGAGGACACGAACTTCGCCATGTCCTCAACCGTCGACGTCACGCCCGTCGCGCCCGCCATCGCCCGCGCGTCGATGAACGGCATCTTGGCGCGTGAGCCATCCGGCATGCGTCGCCCGTAGCCGGTCGCGAGACCCGGCACGTCGCGATCGATGCTCGACGCCGTCATGCCGAGTGGGTCATAAATGTGTTTCTGCACATAGGCCGCGAAGGGCTCGGCGGAGACCTGCTCGACCACCATTGCGGCGATCGTGAACCCGAGGTTCGAGTACTTGAAGCGCGTGTCGGGCGGATACACGGCGCGTCCTTCTCCGGCGATGCGCCGCACTTCGGCGGCGTCGGGAAAGTTGAAGTTCGACCAGTGCGATCCCGCCTCGCGCGGCAAACCGCTGCCATGCGTGACCAGCGCTTCGATCGTAATTTCAGTGTCGTCACCATCGGCCGGCTTCATCTTGAACCACGCCAGATATTTCGAGACTGGATCGTCGAGCCGCAGCTTGCCCGCGTCGCGCAACTGCATGATGGCCGTGGCGGTGAACAGCTTGCTGTGCGACGCCATGCGAAACTTCGTCGCGGGCGTGACCGGGGTCTTCGCCGCCACATCGGCGAAGCCGAAACCCTTCGCCCAGATCAACTCCTGATCGTGCACCACACCGACGGCTATACCCGGCAGCCCGCGATACGCCATCTGCCCATCGACCCACGCCGCGAACAGCCGCTCCGCCGCAAGCACATCGGGGTGATCCGCCACGCCGGCAAACGCGGTCAAAGATGCGAAAAAGAGTAGGGCCTTCATGACCCCTGAGTTTAGCGCGGCCCGGTCATCATTGGGCCGGAGCGCGACGACCCATCGGTCGCCACACGCCGCTTCGACGGCGCAGGCGCTTCCGAAATCACCGCGCCCGGTTTGAAGTCTTCGACAGGTCCATCGCTACCGCTGGCCGCGGCCCGATAGCTGCGCCGATAGCGCAACGACGCCTCTGGATACCGCCGCCGCAGAGTGTCGTCAAGCGTCACTTCGATCGACCGGTACTCGCCCTCGCGCACGCCCGCGGGTAGTGAAAAGAACAGCGCATAGCGCTGGCGGATGCGCTCGAGCGTCGCATCCAGCGCGCCCGCTTCGTCGGCGCGCATGGCATCGCCGCCGGACTCCCGCGCGATATCAGCGCTACCAGCCGATCGGGTGCGCGCACCGCCCATGCGCGGTCCACCGATTTGTGGTCCGTGAATGATGACGCCGCCGCGTCGCGGCCTTCCACCGCCACGAAGCGGCGTCATCGCGGGAACCAGCAACACACTCATCACCGATTCGGCGGCGTGCAGCGCACGCGCAACGCGCTCGTCGTCGCGGTCAAACTCGGTCTGATCGTCGGTCAGCATCACAATCGCGCGCCGCGCGTCTTTCCGCGCTCTCTGCTCCATCGTGCGCGCCGCCGTCAACAGCGCGCGGGTGATATCGGTGCCGCCGTCGAAGGACTCGCCGCGCAACAAGTAATCGAACTCGCGCGCGCCTTCGGCCGCCGGACGAAACGGAGTTCGAAGGCGCGCCGAGCGGTCGAAGACCATAATGCCGACGCGGTCCTGGGTCCGCAGACCCGGCAGCGCGCGATACGCCGCCTGCGCCATCCTTTCGACATGCGGCCGCATACTGCCGCTGACATCGATCAGGAACAACACGTCGATCGCCGTCGCTTCGGCGGCGAAACTTTTAATCGCGATCTCCTTGCCGTTCTCCTTCAAATGAAACGCCTCTTTTTCCAGACCGGTCACCGCGCGACGTCCTGTTTCGAGCACCTGCACATCCAGCCGCACCAGCGTCGTGTCGCTGCGAAAGACGACTTCGTCGTGGGCGGAACACAACACCGACGCCAACAACAGACACCGTTTCATATGCCGATAGACGCGGCCCGCGGCAAGCGCGTTTGTAAAATTGTCGCGGCCCACGGAGACTTGGCACAACGCCGAAATTCATCGATCGCGGCGCCCTGCCGCTGCCGCCACAACCAGTAATCGTTGCGCAGGTCCGCCCAAAAGTTATGACCTAATGCCGGATTCGTCGCCGTATCCAGCGTCAGGTGATGCGCGTACTCATGCGGCAGCGTGCGCTCGGTCGCGTGCTGCAAGCCGATGAAGGTCTTGAAATAGGGATCGTAGCCGCGAGGGCCAATCGAGGCGCCTCCGGTGCGATCCCGATCGACATCGTAGCCGAGAAAATCCGACACGAACAGATTGATCATGTCGCGAGCCAGGAACTTGTCGGGGATTACCGAATAGCCCTGCGTGCGAAGGAATGCGCCCTCTGTCACGCGAAACTCGAAGCGAATGCCGCTGGCGGCGAACTCCCGCTGCGCCTGTGTCTGGTAGCGCCAGAACGTCGCGCGCTCAGCGTCGGTCAGGCCCTTGTTGCCATGCGCTCCGGCGTCGAACATCGCATTCACGCGCACCGTGATCGGCGGCCGCACGCGCGCCGTCGTGAACGCAAGCAACGCGCGGCGCGTCACGCGAAGACCTTGCGCACCACCTCGCCGCGAACACCCGTTAATCGCTGATTCATTCCCTGATGAAAGACCGTCAGGCGCGTATGATCGAAACCGATCGCGTGCAGCAACGTCGCGTGAAGGTCCGACACGTGCACGCGCTCTTCCACCGCCTCGAAGCCCAGTTCGTCGGTCGCGCCGATGGTTTGGCCCCCTTTGATTCCCGCGCCCGCGAGCCACATCGAGAACCCGTGCCAGTCGTGATCGCGACCCGGCTTGCCGACTCCTTCACTGGTCGGCGTGCGGCCGAATTCCCCGCCCCACAGCAGCAGCGTCTCGTCCCACAGACCCGTCGCCTTCAAGTCTTCCATCAACGCCGCGATCGGCTTATCGGTCTCACCCGCGTGCAACTTGTGATTGGTGATGCAGTCGTTGTGCCCGTCCCATGTATCTTCGATGTGCCCGCCGCCCGAGTAGAGCTGCACAAATCGCACGCCCTTCTCCAGCAGCCGCCGCGTGATCAAACACTTGCGTCCAAAGTCCGCCGTCAACTTGTCGTCGACGCCGTAACGCGCGCGCGTCTCGGGCGATTCGCGGTCGATGTCCACGGTCGACGCCGCTTCGGTTTGCATGCGGTAGGCCAACTCGTAGCTCTGCATGCGCGCGGCGAGTTCGCTCTCGGAGTCGCGCGTGTCGAGGTGCTTCTGATTCAGCTCCTTCAACAAGTCGAGCGACCTTCGCTGCGTTGCGTCGTCGACCGGCGGGCGAAGGTCGAGCAACGGCGCACCCGTCGAACGGAACAACGTCCCTTGAAACTTCGCCGGCATGAATCCGGCCGACCAGTTCGACGCGCTGCCGATCGGTCCGCCGCGCGGATCGGTCATCACCACATACGCCGGCAAATTGTCGTTGCCCGAGCCGAGGCCATAGGTCACCCATGCGCCAATCGACGGCTTGCCGATGAAGATGCTGCCCGAGTTCATCTGCAAACAACCCGACGCATGCGCGGCGGTGTCGGAGTGCATCGATCGAATCACGCAGAGATCGTCGGCGAACTTCGACGTATGTGGAAACAGATCGCTGATCATCAGCCCGCTCTTGCCTCGCGGCTTGAATTCGAACGGCGATTGCATCAGGTAGCCGACCGCGCGCCCGTTCGATCCAACCGTGAGCGGACCTTTGTACGGCTTGCCGTTCCAATTCGTCAACTCGGGCTTGTAGTCAAAGGTATCGACCTGCGACGGCCCGCCGTTCATAAAGAGGAACACCACGCGCTTGGCCTTCGCCGCGAAGTGCGGCTTGGCTTCGAGTGCTGCCCTGCCCAGCGACGCAAACCCCGCGCCGAGGAAATTCCGCCGGTCAATTCGCATACGCAAACTCGTTCAGGTTGAAGATCACGCGCGCCATCTCTTCTAAACTACTCCGTTGCAAGAACGCGCGCATGGCCGCCTTCTCGGCCGCCGACGGCCGCCGCGCCAGCGCCAGCCGATAGGCGCGCTCGATCCGCGCGTCTATGTCATCGCCGGCTTCCGCGCGCAAACGCGCCGCGAAGTGGCGCGCCTGGCGGTTGACGAAATCCCCGTTGAACAGTTGCAGCGCCTGCGTCGCGACCGCCGTGTTCTGCCGTTTGGCCGCGGTGCGCGCGGTATCGCAAAGGTCGAGCACCTCCATCAGCGGAACCATCAACGACCGCTTCACGATGTAGTAGATCGCGCGCCGTGAGGCCTTCTCTTCCTCATACGGCTTCCAGATCTTGTCCGGATCGGACGAGCCTTCCAGCGCCTCTTTCGCCACGTGCGGATACACATGCGGCCCATACATTTCGCGATTCAACTTGCCGCTCACCGCGAGCATCGAATCGAGTAGCGGCTCGGCCTCCATGCGCCGATACGGGAACCGCCACAGCAGACGATTGTCCGGATCTTCCGCCGCGTACGCGGCGATCGATTGCGACGAACGCTGATACACGTCGCTCATCAGAATGAGCTTGTGCAGTTTCTTCAAAGACCATCCGTTATCCATGAACCAAACCGCCAGCCAGTCGAGCAGTTCCGGATGCGAAGGCTTATCGCCCATCACGCCGAAGTCGCTCGCCGTTCGCACCAGGCCCTCGCCGAAGTGCCATTGCCAAACGCGATTGACGATTACGCGCGCCGTCAACGGATTGTCGCGCGAGGTCATTGCGCGCGCCAGCGCCAATCGCCGCCCGCTGGTTTCGCCGGCGACGGGGACAAGTTGCGGCAGTCGCAAGATGGCCGGCACATCGGGTCCAACTTCCGGCCCCGGCGCGCTCGCCTTGCCGCGAATCATGATGTGCATGGCGGGCGGCATCGCGCCTCGCTCTTCCATGAAATAGCCCTGCGAGATGGCCAACTCCGACTCCAGCGCCTTTTCGTTCTCACGCACCAACTTCTTTTGCTCCTCGGTGCGATCCTTCGCGTCGATCAAAAACGCCGCGCGCACATCGGCGCCGAGCTTCGACGCCGAGCCCTTCAACCATGCCTCGCGATGCGCCGCATAGTGTGCAACCTCCGCACGCGTGCCGATCGGCCGCGTCACCTCCGTGCGTCCGTTGCGGGGCCGCTGCAACCCGTTGAATACCGCCGCCATCGAGTAGTAATCGCGCGTCGTCAACGGCTCGAACTTGTGGTTGTGGCAACGTGCGCAACCCAGCGTCAGCCCAAGCACCGCTTGCGAGGTCGTGCTGATCATATCGTCGAGTTGGTCGAAGCGGTCCTCGGCCGGATCGGCCGGTTCGTCGTCCCAAGGCCCGAGCCGGTAATAGCCAGTCGCGATCATCGTCTCGGCATTCGCGTCCGGCAGCTCATCACCAGCCAACTGCTCGGTTAGAAATCGGTCGTAGGGTTTGTCGGCATTCAACGAACGAATCACCCAGTCGCGATACTTCCACACCTCAGGCTTCACGGCATCGCGCTCGTACGCATTTGTATCGGCGTAGCGCACGACGTCGAGCCAGTGTCGCGCCCATCGTTCTCCGTACTCCGGCCGGGCCAGCAGCCGGTCGATCTCGCTCGCGAAGTTGCCGTCGAATCGATCCTGCTCTTCAATTGTCGGCGGCAGACCGATCACGTCCAGATACAACCTTCGCAGCAGATCATCGTTCGACGCGCGTGGCGCCGGCTTCCACTTCCTCGACGCAAGCCGCGCGTTGATGAAGCCATCGATACTACCGCGCCGCAGGGCCGGCAGCTTCTGAAACGCCCAGTGCGCCAGGCGCGGATCGGGTTTCTCAGCAGCGTCGACAGCCCCCGGCATAACGGCGCCACTATCGATCCATGCACGGAGTAAATCCACTTCAGCGGCTGACAACCGCGGCCCCGCCGGCGGCATGACGATCTTCGACGACGCATCCGCCACATACCGAATCAACAGACTTCGCCCGCTATCGCCCGCGACAATCCCGGCGACTCCGCTTTCCCCACCCTTTAGCAAGCTCGCGCGCTGATCCACGCGCAAGTGGCTCTTCTGCAACGCCGGCCCGTGACACGCCACGCACCGCCGCGTCAACAGCGGCTTCACATCGCGTTCAAAATCCGGCGGGGCGGCGAAAGCCGCGGCCAACAACAACGGCGCAAGCATCGCCGATTATTCTATCTCGTCTACTTCTGCGGCTTCTCGCGCTTTACGTTTTTCGGCAGCGTCAACTGCACATCGGCGTCCTTCAACAGCGGATTCACCTTCACGTCGAAGTAGGTCGTCAAAATGTAGTCGCCGCTCGACTGCGTGAACTTCTGCTGCACCGGATTCCCGTCGTTGGACGGAATCCATACTTCGATCAACTTCAAGTGGGCTTTAATACTATCGGCCTTTGGGGTCAGTTCCACCTTCGTCGCCGCTATGCCGTCGATCGTTTCGGTCCCCGTCACGCGCATCGTGTAGCTCTTTTGCAACTCGGCCACCGGCGTGCCGAATCCCAGCAGTAGCAACTGGTCGATCAGCTTTCCGTACTGACTCAGATCGTACTCCTGCACCGTGTTGATCTTCGGCAGAAACACTTCGTACTTCTTGCGCGACAGCGCAATCGACCGCACATCCGGCTTCTCCACTTCCATCCGCACACGCACGTCGCCGCCCTTCATTTTCTTGATGATGAACTCGCCCGTCTCGGTCGTAGTGTCCTTGATGATGGCCGTGTAGCTAACCTTCTTCACGCGCGACTTCAGCGACGTGAACTCGGCCGCCGACTTATCCATCCGCGCCTGCACGGCCTGCAGCGATTCCGCCGCGTAGGCGGACACGAACGTCAACAGCAGCAGCGAAAGTCTCATCTCACTCCCTTGGATGTTTGCGCGCCCTCGCCGGTTACCGCACCAGCTTCGTGTACGCCATGAAACCCTTGATCTCATTCTCGGAATCGAAGATGGGCGTCAGCCGGTAGAGCTGCAACTTCTTCCCTTCGCGGCGTTCCAGCATTTGCGCGGCCTTCCGATATCGCTCGCCTTCCGGCACGTCGGCCAGGAGTTTCGGCTCCAGGTAGAATACTTCCGTGCCGGCGGACTCGCTCGGCAGCAGCACGATGCTCGATGCCCGCGGCTGATCGCGGAAGACCTCGCGCGGCGTAAGAAAGATGAACGCAAGGATCGCGATCACGATAATGTCGTATTGCCACGACGCCCGGGGAAAGTCCAGAAAGATCGCCCGTTTGATTGCAGATGTCACAATACTTCCAGTCTATCGAACCGTCGCCGAGATCGCGCCGACGCCTTCAATGCTCCCGCCCACGCGATCGCCGCGCTTGATGCGAGCGCCCTTCGGACAACCGGTCGAGATGACATCGCCCGGATGCAGCGTCTGAAAATCGCTGTGAAATCGCACCAGTTCGAGCGGCCGCGTCTTCATGTTGCGCACGAAGTCGCGCGAGAAGACTTCGCCGTTGTGTTCGGTCAACACTTCGAGCGCGTCGACATCGGCGATCTCGTCCTTGGTCACAATCACCGGCCCGAAGCTGAAGAACGTATCGAAGCTCTTCGAGCGGGTCAGATAGCGCGGATTCTTCGCCAGCACGTCAAGAGCCGTCAGATCCAGCGTCACCGTGTAGCCGAAGATCGCATCCAGCGCCTCGGCGTGATCATTCAAATACTGCGATCGCTTGCCGATGACGATGGCCAACTCGCCCTCGGCGTCAACGTCGTTGGTCACGCGCTCCGGTGGCAGTACGATCTCGCCGCCCGGCCGGAACATGCAAGACGCGGGTTTCATGAACGAGCCCGGCTCATCCGGCTGCACGGCTTTGATATCGACCGCGTGCGAGTGATAGTTCAACCCGATGCACCAGATCTTCGGCGGCACCGGATAGGGCAGCAGCGGCATTACCTGATAGTAGGGAATCGCGGGGAGCGTCTCGGCCGCGCCGAGCGGATCGAGATCGCCGCTTTCAATAATGCCGAGCACCGTGTCGGGAACGTCCGAACCCGTGTAGGCGTTGATCGCCGTCACCGGCACAACGCCCTTGGCGGTCACAACGCCGGCATGCACTCGATCGTGGAAAGAGTATCGAATCAGCTTCATCAGAATTCCAATTTCTCTAGCATCGCATTGAGCTCGGCTTCGAGGGAAGACTTCTTCTGCCGCTGTTCGGTGGCCAGATCGCGCAGGGTGACGATCTGTTGCTCGCGCGCCGCTAGATCGCGGGCGTAGCGTTGCACCGTCTCCTGCTGCCCGGCGATCGAGTTCAAGCTCGAAATATTTTGCCGCAACCGCTCCTGGTCTTTGCTCAACTCGGCGATGCGTTGCTCGGCCGCGCGGGCGGCGCGGTCGGCCTCGGCGATTTGGCGCTTCTGATTGGCGACGGATTCGAGCGCCTTGCGGCCCGCCGCCGACAGCGTGCGGTTCACCATCAACGCGGCGATGTAATCGGGCGTCGACGACGACAGCGAAATCACTTGATCGTGTACGAAGTCTTCCTTGATCGTGAAGCTGTCTTCCGAGGACGGCTTCAGCGCGACCGTGAAGCGATTCATATTGGCAGTCGTCTCGGTCGGCTTCTGATTCAGGAGCTTGTAGTTGTAGCGAATCGGGTGTTCGATGATTAGCGTCTTGGCGCGCGCGTCGACATTCTTGATCGAGAAGACGGTCGTTTCTTCGACGCCCGATTTCGCGGTGACGATACCACGCTTGGCGCTAAATTCCAAGTACCGCTGATTGCCCGAATCGATCTTGGTGGTGATGCGCGTGCCCAGGTCGACGCCGTAGCTGATCAACCGTTTGTCGCCCGACTTTACTGTTTCGACCAGCGCCTCGCCGGCGTAGGCGTCGTTGTCGAACACGGTGATCGGGCCGCCGTCGAGCGTCTTGCCGGTCGCGTTGGTCAACTCAGCGGCCGTGCGCGGGTTTTGTTGCGAGCGGTCGCTGTAGATGAGCAGCTTGCGCGCGTCGAGCGGCTGTTGCAGGAAGGGCAACATCGCCGATTGATTGCGGCGGACAGTGACCGGATTGCCGAAGGCGTATTCGAATAGCTCGCCCAAATCGCGGCCTTCGGTTTGCACGGCAACGTTGCTCTCTTGCGAGCGAAATTCATCCGCTGCCGCCGCTTCAGCCATGGCCATTCGGCCCACGCCGGCGGCCATCTTGGCCCCTCGCGGCGCAGCCGCTGGTGGCGCGGGAGCGGCGCTGGCAACCGCCCCCGCGTAGAGCACCGGCGCGGCCGCCTCCTCCTCCGCGAGTTCCGCGAACGGCCGCGTAATGAACTTCGGATCGTACAACCGGCTTTGAAACGAAACCGGTTTGCCCGAAACCAGCGACAACCGGATATTGGTCCAATCGTCGTTGGTCGTGTTGTCGATGATCGCCCAGCCTTCGAGCAAGGGCTTCGGATCGTTGCGGAAAATGAGCCGGTAGCTCGACTTCCAGATCGGCGTGGGAATCAAGTACGACGCCGAAATCTTGCGCGCGCGGGCGTCGGTCGAATCGATGTACACGCTCCGCTGCTCCCTGGTGCGCGCGCCGGCCATCGCGCCGAGATAATCGCGCAACTGCTGCTGCAGAACATTGTCGGCGAGCTTGATCTTCGTAACTGCGGACAAGTCGATCGTCCGCAGTTCGTTTGTCTCGGTCATGACCACAACCAGATCCCTCTGTGGTTGATCGTTCGACGGCGCCAGCGTCCGCGCGCTCACAATTACGCCAGCGGTCGCATCCAACTCGATCCGCGCGCCCTTGAACTGATCGAGGAACTTCGCCATCGGTACTTCGGCGCCGACAGAAAACGAGTACTCCCCCAGCCGTTTATCCAGCGGCGTCGACGAGTCATACCGCAACCCCGTCACTTTGCCGCCGCCGGTCTCGACGACGGTCAACGACTTCAGCACGTCGTTCATATCCGACGCCTTGAAATCCAGGCGCGCCGACTCCCCGCTCGTCAAATCTCCGTTCCGCTCAAAATACCCAACCCCGTGCTTGTAGAGCACCACGCGCTTGACGGGCAACTCCGCCGCGGCCATCGAAGCCGCTGCTAACACCGCGGGCACAATCGGATTCTTCATATCGTCTCCTTGATTCATAGATATCGCCGCGCGACGGTTCCTTTCATCGCTTACTCTCCCATCACCTTGATAATGACGCGTTTCTTGCGCCGTCCGTCGAACTCGGCGTAATACACCTGCTGCCACGGCCCCAGATCGAGCTTACCGTTTGTCACCGGAACGATGACCTGATGATGCACCAACAGGCTCTTCAAGTGCGCGTCGCCGTTGGTCTCGCCGGTGCGGTGATGCCGGTAGTCCTTCTTAAATGGCGCCAGGTGTTCCAGCCACTCGCCGATGTCGGCCAGCAGTCCATCCTCGGCATCGTTGACCCAAACGCCCGCCGTGATGTGCATCGCCGAAATGAGAATCATTCCTTCCCTAACACCGCTTTTGGCCAGTGCGGATTCCACGCGGTCCGTGATATTGACGAATTCTCGCATTCGCGCCGTTTCAAACAAGAGGTACTCGGTGTGTGACTTCATGTTTTTCCTGGTAGTCTGAGGAGATCGGGTTCTTACGCCGATTGTACTGACTCCAGCGTAAAGGAATCGCCTGAGTGCGCCGATGAAGAGGAATGGAGGCCGATTGTTGATCGCACGATATCTAGCGGGAGTTTACTGCGAAGCGGCCAAGCAGACCTCTAAGCCAAAGATTTTCCGAGGGTTAGAGCGGCAAGGGT
>VFZW01000109.1 GCA_016871055.1 Acidobacteriota bacterium | reverse complement strand
CAGCAAGGACGGAACCGCGTTTCCGGGAACGGCGCTGCAGTTGGGTGGCGGGAGTTTCGGCCGCAAGACAGCCGATTTCGAACACGGCGGATCACGGCGGTCGATCGATTGGTTCCTGGCGAGCGGTATGTTCTTCGAAGAAGGCTGGCGGGACTATTCGCCGACCAACGTGCGTCAGTTTTTCGGGCGCCTCGGCTGGAGGCGCGATCGCACCTCGATCGGGCTCTCGATCGGCTACGCAAACAACGCGCTGATCGGCAACGCGTTGCAGGAACAGACCCTGCTTGCGCGCCGGTACGCGAGCGTCTACACGATCCCCGACATCACCGCCAACAAGGCGCCATGGCTCAACCTGCAACTGCGCCACACATTTTCGCCCCACGTTGCGTTGTCCGGAAACGCCTACTTCCGCTACGTGCGTTCCCGATTATTCAACGGCGACTTGAATGACGACTCGCTCGATCAATCCCTCTACCAACCCAACGCCGCCGAGCGGGCCGCGCTAACGGCCGCCGGTTTCACGGGTTTTCCGGTGAGCGGTGAATCGGCGGCCAACACGCCGTTCCCGCGCTGGCGTTGTATCGCCAACGCCGTGCTTCGGGACGAACCCGGCGAAAAATGTAACGGCCTACTGACCCGCAGCGCCTCGCAGCAGCGCAACTTTGGCGGTTCGGCGCAGGTGTCGTGGTTCGCGCGCCGGCACACGTTGACAGCCGGATTGGGTTACGACGGCAACAGCACCGGATTTACACAAATCGGCGAGCTTGGTTATCTGACTTCCAATCGCGGGATCGCCGGCGTCGGCGCGTTCGGCGACGGTGTCACCGGCGGCGAGATCGATGGCGAACCGTTCGACACACGGGTGAATTTGCGCGGCAGGATTCACACCGGCAGCTTCTACGCGACAGATTCGGTGTCGCTCGGAAAGTCGGCGCGGGCGACGCTTTCCGGCCGCTACAACCGCACCGTTATCGATAACCTCGACCGCATCCGCCCGCGCGCCGGCACAGGCTCGTTGACCGGACATCACTCCTTTGGCCGGTTCAATCCGTCGGCGGGTCTCACCTGGAAAGGCGTGTACTTCAACTACGCCGAGGGAAGCCGGACGCCGACGTCGATCGAGCTTGGCTGCGCCGATCCCGAAGCGCCGTGCAAGCTGCCTAATGCGATGGCGGGCGATCCACCGCTGAAACAGGTTGTGTCGCGCACGCTGGAAGTGGGCGTTCGTAGCGGCGGCGAAGGTCCGCTGCGCTGGAGCGCAGGCTGGTTCCGCGGCGCCAATCGCGACGATATTCTTTTCGTCGCCTCCGAGCAAACAGGCTTCGGCTACTTCAAAAACTTCGGCCGGACGCTGCGCCAGGGCGCCGAGTTTGACGCCAGCGCGCGACTCGGCCGCGCGCTGCTCGGCGCGAGCTACACCTACCTCCGCGCAACGTTCGAGAGCGAGGAAGAAGTCAACGGCGAAGGCAACAGCATCAACGCAAAAGGACCCGGCTTCGAAGGTCTGATCCACATCGAGCCTGGCAACCGGATCCCTCTCACTCCTTCCCACATCACGAAGGCCTACGCCGATATCACTGTCACTTCGAAGTTCACCGTCAGCCCGTCGGTGATCGGCATCGGCGGCGCCTTAGCGCGCGGGAACGAGAACAACCGGCATCGACCCGATGGCCGTTATTATCTTGGTCCGGGCCGTTCGCCGGGCTACGGCGTCGCGAACCTTTCCGCGCGCTACGCGTTCAGCAAAACGCTCGAACTCTACCTCAACGTCAACAACCTGTTCGACCGCAAATACTACAGCGCCGCGCAGCTCGGGCCGGTTGGATTCAACGCCGACGGCAACTTCGTCGCCAGGCCGTTTCCCGCCGTCAACGGCGAGTTTCCGCTGCGCAATTCAACGTTCTTCGCCCCAGGCGCCCCGAGAGGCGCCTGGGCCGGACTCCGGGTTCGATTCTAAGGCCGGAAGCCGATTAGAATCGCGATAATCGTGTTGCTCGATCCATCGATGATCGAGCTTGCGGCCGTTGTGGTGATACCGGTGGTTGAAGTGATCTGTGAGCCAGTCACGCTGCCCGCCAGTCGCTGCGTGTTTGACACGCCGAAGCCGAAGCCAAAGCCGGTGTTGAATCCACAGTTAAGACCAAGACAATTCGACCCGCCGCTACAGCCAATGTTGTTGAAACCGAATGAGGCGCAACCGAATCCACCGAAGCCGAATTCGGGCTGCGGAGAAGTCGATGCGTATTTTCTCCATTCGTTGCCGTTCACGTGCGCGAAGGTGCTGACTCTCAGGCCGGCCGGCAACGCGCGCCGCGTGGGAAGAATGAACGAAATGCCGGCGCCGCTGGGTGCGTTCTCCTGCGGACTGATCGAGATCTGGTATTGCGCGCACCACCAGGTGTCTTCCGCGTCGGCAGGGAGTTCGGCGTTAACGACGCGCCGGCGATCAAATGTAATCGTCGTCTGCGTTCGCACCGCACCCTCACGGACGAATAGGATCACGCCGGTCTTGCCGACCGCCACTGGCCCATTCTTTCCCGTCGCGTCGATCGTCTCGCGCTGATCGAAAATTACGCTGCCGCTCTCTTCGAGCGGGACCAGCGAACGGTTGGATCCGTTGTAGCTGATCAGCTCTTTTTCCGGTGTCTGAAAACTTACAGCCGCGGATTGTTCGGCCACCAGCGGCGCCGCCCCGTCGGGCTTTACGCGAAACGTGAAGGGCCCCACCATGCGATCCTCGCCTATCTCGGGAAAAGACCAAACGGCAACGTTGTCGCGAACGCCTTCGAAAACGGCGCCCGCGGGTGCGTCGACGGCCTCAATGAAACGAGATCCAAGCGGCACGGTCGAGCCGACCGCCACGCCTCCGATTTTCGCGTTCTCGGTGGCGACGTAGGCGCTATATAGGACAGAGCCATCGGCATCGTAAATGCCGAGGCTACGAACGAGGGCGAGCCCATCGTCTTGAGCAAACATAGAAAGGCTAAGAACAAGCAGTGTTGCGATCTTCATGCCTCAATGATGCGGCGAATCGGCCCGGGAAGTTGTCAGCAAATGGTAAAGATTTGCCTACGAGTCGCCGGAATCTTCCGGAGGCAGCGGCCGTTTCTCGGCCCCCGGAACACCGCTATTCAGCAGGGTGACGAACAGCAGGGTCATCGACAAGAACGTCGCCACCGCGCCGATGACCAGGTAGTCGGTCTTGGAGTGCGGACCCGGAATCACTTTGAGCAGAATGACGATGCTTGCGATAAACAGTACGGTGATCCCGCCCGCCAGCATCCAGTTTCGTTTCGAACGGCTTTCCACTCTCTCGATTGTATTCGCTAATCGTACTTCTCGTAGACGATCTGGCGGCGGTCGAGGCCTTTCTCTTTGCACAGCGCCCGGACGCCATCGACCATCTCCTTCAATCCGCAGATGTAGACTTGGCCGATCGCGCCGGTCGCCAGTTGTTCTTCGACGATCGCTTGCACGCGGCCAGTGCGGCCAGTCCACGATTCGGCCGGGCGTGTGAGTGTCAGGACCAGATCGCTTTGTGCCGCCAGTTCATCGCGCCACAGAAAACTCTCCTCGTAGCGCGCGCCGTAAATCAGAACAGGCCGAACCGGAGCGGCCTGTAGCATCGCGCGGAATGGGACGATTCCCGTGCCGGTGGCCACCAGTAAAGGCGAAGTCACCGGCTCGCGCCAGCCGAAAGTGCCGAGAATGCCTTTGCAGTCGATTTCGCCGCCTAGGGCCAAATCGAACAGATGAGGCGAGAACAGCCCGCCTTCGACGCGGTTCAGGCAGATCTCGAAACGATTGTCGCCGCGCGGCGCCGCGGCCAGAGAGTAGGCGCGGGTGATCTCCTTGCCGTTGACGTTGGCCACGAGCGACGCAAACTGGCCCGCCTTGAATTCGACGCGCTCCGGCAGTTCGAAAACGAAGTGCCGGATGCCCGGAGCGGGATCGGTGAATGAAACGAGCCGGGCTTTCATTGTAATGCCGCAGTGGCGCGCTGCAATAGGATCTCAGCCAGGGCGGGATGGCCGTCGAGCGGCTCGGTAACGTCGATGCGCAACCCGTTGTGCTTCTCGGCCAGTTCGGCGACGATGCGGGGCAGATCGCGGCGAAGATGGATGCCGAGCGTCAGAAAGTAGGGCAGCACGACAACGCGGTCGACGTCCTTGATAGCGAGCGCGGCGACGGCATCGGCCAAGTCGGGTTTCGCCGCCTCCAGAAACGCGGTCTCGACGAATTCGAAACCGCCCTTGGCCTGCATTGCGGCCGATACGCGTTTCACGGCTTCATTAGCTTCGGGGACGCTCGACCCGTGTGCGAAGACAATCAACCCGGTCATCCGACCGACGCCTCCATGTTGGGCGGCAGCGTGGCGCGCAGGTAGTGCAGGAACGAGCGGCACAGCGGCCGGCCGTTGTTGTTGCCGTGTGCAACGCGCGCGATGAACACGAGTACGCGAACGAAGGTTTCGTCGCTAAAAACGCTCTCGGCTTTTTGGTCCTTGGTGATCTCGGCGCGGAACTTGTCGTACTCGGCGCAGAAGTTGTCGTAGATTTGGAGCGCGATGGCTTCCTCCGGTGGGGCCGGAGCGCCCTTGAAGCGCTGAATGACGGCCTCGATGGCGGCACGCATTTCGGCGTCGGTGGCGTTCGGGATCGGCATCGCCGCGCGACTGAAAAACGCCGAGAAGAGGATCAGCGTGACGTCGGCGTGCTGCAGGAATCGTTCGTCGATTTGGACGTCGCGATGTGGCATCGTCGACACATCCAACACGAGCTTGGCGTGTGCGCGCGATTCCTGCAGGTAGACGCACTCAAGCGGGCAGTTAATCGAAACCTCACGTTCGGTGGCGCAGCATTGCGTGCAGATATTCTCACCGCGCGACGTGCAGTATCGCTTGGGTTTCCGGGTGTCGCAGATTTGGCAGGCAGGCATGAGTTAGGCGGACCAGTTGTCGGCTTTGCGATACTCTTCGAAACACTTCATCAGGCCCGGCAGGCCAGGTTGCGTCAAGCCGTGCTCCATGCCGATCAGCCCCTTGTAGCCGAGAGCGTGGATCGACTTGAACACGTTGGACCAGTTCACCTCGCCGCTGCCCGGTTCTTTGCGGCCGGGAACGTCGCCGGTCTGGAAATAGCCGATGAGCGGGTAGTGCTTCTTGATGTGGTTGATTAGATTGCCTTCCGAGATCTGCTGGTGGTAGCAGTCGAAGAGCAGCCGCACGTTGGGGTGATTGGCGTTGGCGATGATCTCGGCGCCGTGATCGGAAAACACGACGAAGTACCCGGCGTGATCGACGCGAATGTTGAGCGGTTCGAGCACCAGCACCATCTTCGTTTTCGCGCACAGATCGCCCGCGCGCTTCAAGGCTTCAATGCAGTTGGTGGTTTGCTGCGTATAGCTCAAGGTGTCCACGGCCAGCCCGCTGCACACCGTGGCCACTTCGTTGCCGATGATCTTGTGGATTTCGATGGCCTTCTTGACGTCTTCCAGAAACTCGCCGTGGAACTTCTTGTCGACCATCGCCGACGGTTTCCATCCGCCGCGGTTGACGACCAGCGTTCCCATCGACAACTTCAACTCGTCCATCTTCTTGCGAAACTGTTCGATCTCGTTGAACGGATGTTTCGGCAGACCGTTGTACTCAAAGCCTGTGAAACCGTTCTCGGCGATGATTTCAAGCTGCCTTGTTACCGGCTCGTTGATCATTCCGATCCGCGGCGCGTAGCGGAGGCGAAGGGTACGTTTGGTCTGTGCGGCCAGCAGCGGCGCGGCTGCGGCGGTGAGGAGCATTCGGCGTCGATCCATGAGGCCATCGTATCATTGACCTCATGTTGGTCGATGTGTTCTTCAAAGTCGAATTGGATCTCGATGCAAGCGAAAACCCGCAACGCGTGGCTATCGAATTGGAGCGGCTGCTGAAACGCTACTATGGCGTCCGAAACGTAGAGACAACGAACATGGTGACGCGAGAAGAAGCCGCGTAGCGCGTAAACTTGTAGAGGGATGGCGCAGCGAACCTCGGCCGTAAGCGCAAAGAGTTTCTTTGGGCGAAACGGCACGCTCTCGGATTGGCATCCGAACTACGAGTTCCGTCCGGGGCAGTTGGAGATGGCGCAAGCCGTCGAGAAAGCCCTGGAGGAGCGGCGGCATCTGCTCGTCGAGGCGGGTACCGGAACCGGAAAGTCGCTGGCCTACCTGGTTCCCGCGATTCTTTCCGGCAAGCGCGTCGTGGTGTCGACCGGCACCAAGAACCTGCAAGAGCAGTTGTTCTTCAAGGACATCCCGTTCCTGCAGCAGCACTTCGCCAATGACCTTCGCGTCTGCTACATGAAAGGCCGCGGCAATTACGCCTGCCGCCAGCGGATCTACGACGCCGAACGCGAACCAGTGCTGGCGGGGCTCGAAGAGGTCGCCGATTTTCAGATCATCCGCGAATGGGAGAAGACGACCGAAACGGGCGATCGCGCCGAGATCAAGACGCTGCCGGAAAACTCGTCGGCGTGGGGAAAGATCGACGCCCGCCGCGATCTGTGCACCGGCCAGAAGTGCGCGCAGTTCGATCGCTGCTTCATCACGCAAATGCAGCGCAAGGCGATGGAGTCCGACATCATCATCGTCAACCACCACCTGTTCTTCGCCGACCTCGCGGTGAAGGAGGGCGACTACGCGCAGATCATTCCCGACTACGAGGGCGTGATCTTCGACGAAGCGCATGAGATCGAAGACGTCGCCGGGCAGTATTTCGGCATCTCGCTGTCCAATCACGGAATCGCCGATCTGCGGCGCGACGTGATGGAGGTGACGCAGCGGAAAAATCTCGGCTCGCCCGAACTCGACCGCGTATTGATGGCGATGCAGGACGCCAGCGAACGCTTCTTCGCCTGCTTCCCTTCCCAGGATGGCCGCACGGGATTCAAGAATCGCGCCGGGTTCGTGTCGATGTACGAGGACCAATACCGCGAGCTTCTTGCCGGCCTGGAACTCGTCGGCATTCATCTGCAAATGATCCGCGAGTCGGTGGACGAAATTCTGCCGCTCTTCGGGAGGGCGCGCGAGCTAGGCGACGTGTTGAAGCGTTACCTCGAAGGCGAGGATGAGGACTACGTGCATTGGATCGAACGGCGCGGGCGGGGTGTGTTCCTGCAGGCCACGCCGATCAATGTGTCGACGCTTCTTGCCGAGAAGTTGTTCGATCGCGTGCCCGTCGCGGTCTTGACTTCGGCGACGCTGTCGGTCGGCGGCGGTTTCGACTTCGCGATCAAACGCCTCGGGATTCCGGCGCCGCGTTCCATGGTGGCCTCCAGCCCGTTCGACTATCAGCAGCAGGCGATGCTGTACGTGCCGCAACACCTTCCAGAACCGCGCGAGCCGGCATTCACAAAGGCCGCCGCTCTGGAAATTGTCAAGCTATTGGAGCTCAGCAAAGGCCGTGCGTTCGTCCTGTGTACGAGCTATCAGTCGATGCGCGCCCTGCACGACATCGTGTCCTTTGAAATCGACTATCCCACGCTGCTGCAAGGCACCGGTCCGCGCAACGCGTTGTTGGAAGAGTTCAAATCGACCAAACACGCGGTGCTCTTCGCAACGTCGTCGTTCTGGCAGGGCGTCGATGTGCAGGGCGATCAACTAAGCTGCGTGATCATCGACAAACTGCCGTTCGCGGTGCCGAGCGATCCCGTGGTCGCCGCGCGCACCGAAGCCGTGAAGCGCGAAGGCGGCGAACCGTTCCGCGAGTATCAGATTCCGCAAGCGGCGATCGCGCTCAAACAGGGCCTCGGCCGGTTGATCCGCAGCCGCACCGACCGCGGTTTGCTGGCGATTCTCGACAACCGCATCACGCGCCAGCGCTACGGGCAGATCTTCTTCGACAGCCTGCCCGACTACGCGTTCACCACCAGCTTCGACGAGCTGAGATCATTCTGGAGGGGCTGATGTACGAAGTCCATGTTTCGACGATGTTCCCCGCGGCGCACGCGCTCCGCAACTACTACGGCAAGACCGAACCGATCCACGGCCACAACTGGCGGGCGAAGATCACAATCGCCGGCGAGAAGGTCGATTCAATGGGCCTCCTAATCGACTTCGTGCCATTGCAGAAGGAGATCGCGCGCGTGATCGGGCGGCTCGATCATCAGTTTCTGAACGAGGTGCCGCCTTTCGACACGGTTAATCCGTCGGCCGAGAACGTCGCGAAACACCTGTACGACGAGTTCACCGCGTCGGTGCCGCCGATGCAGCCCGAGTTCGCGGTTCACGTTTCGCGGGTCGAAGTCTGGGAAACCGACAACTGCAGCGCGGTCTACTTGCCGAAGTAGGCGGCGTTCCGGGGCGCGAAATCGGCCCATTTTTCCGGCAGATCGTCGATGGCGAAGATCGCCGAGACGGGGCAGACCGGGACACAGGCGCCACAGTCGATGCACTCGACCGGTTCAATGTTCAACATCTCGGCGGATTCGAATTTGGGATCGTCCTTCTTCGGGTGGATACAATCAACCGGACATGCGTCGACGCACGCGGTATCCTTGGTCCCGATGCAGGGTTCAGCGATCACATAAGCCATTGCGAGAGTTGCTCCTTGAAATACGGCGGAAAAGACTGTTGTACCACAGCGCGGGCTGCTGGCTCAATGTTAAGCGGGCGGCGCAACACTGCGCGCCGCCCGCCTCCAACGATTGCCTAGAGGGTCTTGAGGTACGCCATGAGGTCGGTCTTCTGTGCCGCCTCGAGCTGCTCTTCGTAAGGTGGCATTCCGTTGCCGCCCTTGTTGATTTTGTCGAGAATCTTGGCGTCGGTCATTCCATCGCGCTTGGTGACGCCCTTGAGCGATGGCGCGTTCCCGCGTTTCTCGTCGTTATCGGTGTTGTGGCAGCCCATGCAGGCCGAGTTCTCGAAAACTTCCTGGCCCTTCTTGGCGTCGCCCTTCTTATCGGCTCCAACGGCGAGAGCCGCCGAGATGATCGCCGCGCTTGCAAAAGCCACACTACGTTGTGTAAAACTCATTGTGATTCTTTCTCCTGATCTTGCGTGTACCATTTCATTCTACAATTGCCGCGATGCGTCCCGCTATCGCCGTTTTTGCAAAAGCTCCGATCGCCGGACGGGTAAAGACCCGGCTAGCAGTATCGCTGGGCCCCGAATCGGCTGCCCGTTTGTACGAATCGATGGTCTCGCGGTTGCTCGATCGCTTGATCGGCGGCGGCCTTGCGGCCGATATCGAGCTCCAAGCTGACATCTCGACAGATGCTTGGAAGAGCTTTAACGTTACCCGGCGGCTGCAAGTCGATGGAAATTTGGGGGACCGGATGCGGAGCGCGCTGTCGCTCATGTTGGCCGAAGGACGGCACCGAGCGATGATCCTCGGCGGCGACGTTCCCACCGTGCCGATTTCCCATCTCGAAAAACTTCTGGCTTTCGACGCCGATGTCGCGCTTGGGCCAGCCGAAGATGGCGGTTACTACGCCATCGCCTGCCGCCGTACCACAGAGACAATGTTCGACGGCGTGGCGTGGTCCACAGTCTCGGCGCTGACCGACACCAAGGCCGCTTGTGAGCGGGCTGGGTTAACAGTGGCGATAGGGGAATCCTGGTTTGACGTCGATACGCCCGAAGACCTGGCGCGGTGGCCTCAAGTCACGGTTGCGGATGATAGCGACGCGGCAGGGATAGTTACGGTCCGGTCCGCCGCCGCAAACCGGCTGACCCACGATTTCGGCAAGGGCCACTGGTCGTCGTGCCCGACCGAGAACGGCGTGCTGCGGCAAATTCGAACCGAACGTGCGCTGGTCGCGCGCAGCGGTGATCGAATTCTCGGAACATTGGTGCTGGCAACCAAGAAGCCCTGGGCGATCGACGTCGCCTATTTCACCGTCGTTCCGAAGGCGATCTACCTGCATAGCATGGCAGTGACGCCCGACGCGCAGCGGCGGGGGATCGGCCGTATTCTGCTCGAAGAAGCCCAACGAATCGCGCGGGCGTGGCCAGCACAGTCGATCCGCCTGGATGCCTACGATGCCGCGGCCGGAGCGGTGGAGTTCTACGCGAAATGCGGCTTTCGGGAGACGGGCAGGGTGGTCTATCGCGGAACGCCGCTCGTCTATTTCGAGTCTGTGTTGAGCCGCTAACCGCGGGGCAACTCGCGGTCCACTGTTTGGGAAACCGGACCCGGATCGCACGCGGGGCGGCGCTAGGGGGCTCTGGTGAGCCCGTTAAGCAAACCGCCGGAATAACGCTTCGTAAGCCGTTGTCACCGCGTCCCAACTGTAGCGTTCTTCCACCCGGGCGATCGCGGCGGCTGTTAGGCGCGTGCGTTCCTCGGCCGAAAGAGTCAGCGCCTCGGCAAGGACGGCCGGCAATGTTTCTTGCGTGAAGGCCAACCCACAGCCGCCCGCGACTTCCCGGTTCTCAACCGTATCCAGATAGAGCACCAACGCCCCGCGCCCCATCGCCTCGATCAACGCCGGGTGCGTTCCCCCGACTTCGGTCGCGTGGATGTACGCGAAGCAGTGCGATCCCAGCTCTTTGTAGCCATCGCCGAAGATGTATCCGGGCATAACGATGCGGTCGTCGTTGGTCGATCGGACCTTTGCCTTGTACTCCGGCGCGTAGGGAGCGTCACCGATGAGCGCCAGCTTCATCGGCGTGACTACGCTCTCAAACGCTTCGCGAACAAGCAGTGCATTGTTCTCCGGTTCCCAACGCGAAACGTACAAAAAATACCGGTCCGGAGTAAGCGCCAATTCGTCAAGCACCTTCGTTGATGGCACTTTGCCAGTCTCGGCACCGTAGGGGATGAAAGTGGTCTCGCATCCGTAAGTTTTGCGGTAATAGGCGCGAATGGCCTCGGCGTCGGAAACAGGATGCGTCGGACAGAAAGTCGAAAGCCACTCCGACAGCCGGTACCATGCCTTCGCAAGGCGGTTCCACTTCCTCCGCAAACGTTCAAGGCCATCGACGTTCAGCAGCACCGGCGTTCGAAACAGACGCGGCAGCCAGCAAAAAACAGCGTTGGCGGCGTTGCAGCAAAGGATGATGTCATAACGCTGCGTGACCGCGTGAAGAGTGGATATCGCCGTGTGCGCCAGCGTATCGGTGTATTTGTGGCGCAGCGTCGGCAGTGTGACCAGCCGCACACCGAGATAAGTGGGCGCGCTGTGCCGATCACGGCAATAGACAGTGACGTCATGGCCGCGCGCGGCAAGGCGCCGGCCTAGTTCCTCGGCGAAGGTCTCAAACCCGCCATAGCGGGCCGGGATACCACGAGTACCGAGAATCGCGACGCGCATCGCGCGCTATCCGCGGGCGGCTCGGACGCGCGCCAGCACGCGCGGAGACGGCTTCGGCGCGGGCCGGCTAACCGGTCGCGGACGGAACCAGGATGCCATGTACTCGTCGGTGGCCTTGCGGCGCTTCATGATCTCGGCGCGCTTTTCGAGCATTCCGCGCCAATTGCGGCAAACCATCCAGAATGCCTTAAGCGAGGTCTGTTCCCGCACCAGACACGCGCCGACGACGACCAAGTCGCGCAGCGTGATCGACAGCCAATTGCGCCGGTACAGATCCCAGGTCATGTTCTTGACACGCATCAGAAAACGGTTCTTCACCGAATGCATGTTGATCTCGGCGGGCAGGGCGCGGCGGTTGCCGGGCAGTACGTTGCGAACGTGGTAAGCCCGCGCGTACGGCGTATAAAGACAACGCCACCCCAACAATTGATGACGCCAGGCGACATCGGCGTCTTCGCGGTAGACAAAGAACTCGCTGTCGAAGAACTCGCCGCCGACCGCGACATCCTCGATCATCTCGCGGCGGTAGAGCGCCGCCGCTGCGGTAGCGCCAAAAACGTATTCGAAGTTCGAGTATTCTCCGTTGTCCGGAAGTTGGCTGCCGCGATCCAGGTGCCGCAGCATCGGAGTGAAGTACATCCCGGTCGAATCGATGACCGGGCGATCCGGCAGTTCAAACGTCGACTTGATGGCGAGCAGCTTGCCGCACACCGCCCCGATCCGAGGATGAATCTGGCCGGCCTCGACAAGTTGTTGGACGAACCCGGGCATCAGCAGTACATCGGGATTCAGCGTCAGAATCCATTCGCCACGCGACTTTGCGATCGCCTGGTTTTGCGCCGACGCAAACCCGATGTTTTCGTCGTTGTACACAATCCGGCATCGGTCTTCGAGCTGTTCCAGAATGTCGATGGTGCCGTCGGTGGAAGCGTTGTCGATGACAACAACTTCCAGATCCGCATATTTCTGGGCCAGCACCGATTCAAGGCACTTCTTGATGAATCGGCCACTGTTGTAGGTCACCAGGGTGACGGAGACGAGTTCAGTTAAAGCCATTTGGTCGATGGTGAGAAAGAGCTTGCCCGTTGGAAAAAACAAGTTCCAGCCATTCTCCAGATTTGTAGGATGATTGCAATTGCTGACTGCTGCGGGGCCCGCCGGCTACGAAAAAGAACGCGGGGAACGACTCCAACGACAACGGCCGCCGCAACCACCCGCCGCGCAAACGGCGAGAAGTGCTTCGACACGTATTTAAGAAGGCTAGCATACCAAACGTTCATCCGCTTGCCAAAGTCAATCTTTTGAACGGAATGGCCACCGAAATGTGTGGCCTTGGCTGCCGGATCGTACCGGATACTACCCCCGGCGGCGAGAATCCGTTTGCAAAAGTCAACGTCTTCGAGCCAGACAGGATGAAAGCGCTCGTCGAACCCGCCCAGCGACTCCCAGACCTCGCGTCGAAACAGCAGAAACGCTGCCGCAGGCTGCTCGACCGTCCTCGCAGTGAGGAGATCCGCATCCAGGCAGCGATACCGACGATTGACAGGGTTGGCCGGCCAGATTCGATTAATCCCCAGCACTTCAAATGCCAATGCCGCTGGAGTCGGTAAGTTGCGGTATGTGAAGCCCTTCTGCGGAGAATTGTCCTCTGCAACAAGCATTCCCGCGGCGGCCATGTGTCCTTCTTCCCTGACCGCCCGTTCCAACGCCTCAATACCGGTCGTCAGCCGGGCGTCGGGATTGAGCAGTAGTGCATATGGCGTATCGACCGCCCGGACGCCTTGATTTACGCCTCCAGCGAAACCGGCATTTGCCGAATTGCGAACCACCGTCACCTCTCCGCGCTTGGGAATCCTGCCAACCGTGTCATCCACCGATGCATTGTCAATCACCCTGACAGCGATTCCAGCGGCCAGACACGACTCGACCGCATCTCGAATATACTCCTCGGAGTTGTAGGTCACGATCACGGCCGTGGTCTGCGTCATGGGACTACTTGTAAGGTTTACCATCTACTCGGTCGCCAGACCGGGAATTTCTACCGACGACGGCCCGGCGCGAAGCGTTTCTTAACCAGAAACCAGAGATTATGGAAGCCATCCCGCCACGGGTTCAGCTTGATCTCCCCAAGCCGGGAGGAGTAAAGAATCGAAATCTCAGAAAAACGAACGTTTGAATGACGAAGCGCTTCGATCTTGATCTCCTCCGAAAAGGCCATTCCGTCACTCTCAAGCACGAACTCATCGAGAATCGCCCGCTTAAACACCCACATGCCGGATTGCGAGTCGCGCACCCAACGGAAATACAGCACGCTCATCGCCAACGAGAGTACAAAGTTTCCGAACTTGTGCTTGAAGCTCATGGCCTCCCGGTCTCGGACCGGGAAACGCGAAGCATTGAGGAAATCGACCTCCAGGTGCAGGTACGCTTCGATCAGGTACGAGATGGCGTCGGGCGGGTAGGAGTGGTCGCCGTCGAGCGTCACGATGATGTCGCCGGTAGCGGCGGCGAACCCGCGTTTGTAAGCCCGCCCATAGCCCCGGACATTCTCGCGGATGACAGTCGCGCCGAAGCCTTTGGCCACATCCGCCGTACGGTCGGTCGAGCCGTTGTCGACGACGATCACATCGTCGACGAATTCGGGCATGCGGCGCAGCACCTTTTCGATGCCCTGCTCTTCGTTCAGGCACGGGATGATCACCGTGATGCGGAGATCTTTGTACAAGATGACATTGTAGCTGGGTTGGAAGGAAGCAGGGACCCCGTCAAATTTCGGTGTGACGGCTGCTCAGCTAAGCGGACGTCTTGCCAGGAGCGAGCAGGTGGTAAACCTCGCGGCCGATTGTGTCGAGTTGGGGAAGGGCGTAGTCCCTCTTGATCACAGCGCCCTCCTCGGATTTCTTGCGATAGAATTCCTGGAGTTTCTGAAAACTAGCATCCCTAACGAGCTCTTGATGCTTAGCCTTCAGAACGTTTTGGACTTGCTCGGTGGTTGTCATGGCCTTAGAAGTAGTTCTTGCTATGAAGGAACGTCTTGTAATCGCCTCGCGCGATGAACTCGACGATGAAGTCATTGTAGCTCCGAATGATCTTCCGTAGGGAACGGTCATTGGAGTAGTCCTCGATTTCAAGCCGAAGGACCCCGCTCAATGTCTGCGGGCCAATCATTCGGCCATGGGAATGCCAGGTCCGATTGTCGCCAAGCTTCTTCGCAATATCCTCGGCGCGCACCTCCTTCTCGCCGTGGGTAACCGGCTGGCCAAGCTTTAGCGGGTCGGTGCGGTGCGCGATCCAATCCTTGAATTTGTACTCGACAAGCCATTTCTTCAGCAAGGTCACGGTCAAAGCCCTTGCCTGCTCGTATCGGCTTAGCATTGCCAGATCCAGACTCTGGAGAATTAGGAACTCGGCATTGGTGAGTTTGTCGTCCGCGGCCTTCTCTAACATCTTTTCGACCTGGTCGAGGTATCCGAGCGCGGGTACCCATTCTTTCCCGTTGAAGACTTGGGGATCGATAGGACCGAGGGAGGAGGAATAGTCCATGAAGATCCTGTCGCCCGAGGCGCAAAAGACTGTTCCCGCGGACATTGCGTAGTCGGGCACTACAAACGACACTTGGCGGTAGTGGAACCGAACGATCTCGACCAGTTTTTCGACCGTCTCAACGCTTCCACCTGGTGTATTCAAGAAGAGGACCAAATGGTCGCCCCGCGAATCCTCTTTAAGTTTCTCGATGAAGTCACGAAAACGCTTCTGGACCGCGGGGTGTATCGGACCATAGTAGAACGCCACATCCGCTCCGAAGTGTTCCTCCAACTTTGCAAGGCGATCCTTCAACTCTGCCTTGATCTGATCGTCGTATAGTTGCAAAATCGTTCTCCCTCTGTTGTGTCCGCTGTTGATCGGCAACCTGATCGCGTGATAGCTGCTTACAGGATAGCCTTCACTGTTCGGTCAGTCGACCCGGGCGGCGGCCGCGTAGTCGTTCGGCGCGATCCAACCGGGGTGCGGCCGAACCGAAGACACAATATCGCCGTCCGGATGCAGCGCTCGCCAGTTGTCGAGAACTTCGCCAAGCTCCTTGACTTTCGCCTGGTTCCTCTCGGCGACATCGGACTTCTCGCCCGGGTCGGTAGAAAGATGAAAAAGATGATCGGCAGGCTTAGGGGTCCCTTCCTCAACGATCCGCACAAGCTTCCAATCCCGATGCAGCACCGCAAACCGGTAGTCGGCGCGTTCGTTGGATTTGACCGCGAAAACAAGCGGCTCGCGATCGGCGACCGCGCCACTCAAAAGCAGCGGCCAGAGATTCCTGCCATCGAGCGGTTTCTTCCCCGCGGGTACGACACCCACCGCCGCCGCGAGCGTCGGAAAGATATCGGCCGCGTGCATCACCTGCGCGGAACGCCCGCCCTTCGGCAGCTTACCCGGCCAGCGAATCGCGGCAGGAACGTGTATGCCGCCTTCAAATGTCGTTCCCTTCGCGCCTCGGAACGGACCGTTGATCGCGCCCTGCGCCAAAGGCCCGCCGTTGTCGCTCATGAACATCACGATTGTGTCGTTGGCAAGGTTCTGTTTGTCGAGATATTCGAGCACCCGGCCCACGCTCGTATCCATCACATCAATGGCGCCGGCGAGGATCCGAAGCTTGTCCTGCTTGCGGTCGCGATACTTGAACAACACCTCGTCCGGCGCCGACAGCGGTGTGTGCACCGCGTTGAACGGGAAGTACAAAAAGAACGGCTTGGTGGCATCACGCGCGGCAAGCCAGCGCAGCGCTTCATCGGCAAGTAACGTTGTCGCATACCCGTCTTCGTCCACCGATTTCCCGTTCCGCTGCCAGTCCAGCCCGCCCATGAACCTATGCGAAAAGTAGTGGATCTCGGCGTTGACGCAGCCGTAGAAATGATCGAACCCGCGCGCGTTCGGCAATAGCCTGCGATGCGCGTGCCCAAGGTGCCACTTGCCGATGCACGCCGTCTGATAACCGGCCGATTGCAACGTTTGCGGCAGCAGATGTTCGTCAAGCGGAATGCCGTTCGGCGACCACGCCCGAATCACGTTGTAGACCATGCCGAATCGCACGGGCATGCGGCCGGTGAGCAACGCCGCGCGAGTCGGCGTGCAGAACGGATAGGTATAGCAACGGGTGAGGTCGAGGCCCTCGCGT